>DRIF01000152.1 GCA_011052825.1 Thermoplasmatales archaeon | reverse complement strand
GGTTGTTCCATATAACATATGCTTTTTCGCCTGATGAAATATTTTTGGCAATTCCTATTAAGCTATCATCATAAGCATTGTAAAAGTAAACATTCATTTTATCTCCATCTTCATCATGAACATATACGCTTATTTCTGGGTTTAATGATACATTTTCCATATTATTAGGAAATGGAGAATATGCATATGGAAGATGATTTGGCATCTCTATAGTTTCGAAATACCATATCTGACTTTCATTTTTTGCACCATTTTTATCCCATGCTACTATACGCCAATAATATTTTGTAGAATATTGGAGAATGCCAGGATTATAACTTGTTGTTGAAACAGTTGCTATTTTTGACGGAGTGCTGTTGGTTCCAAAATAAATGTCATATGTTAATGAATCTCCATCTGCATCATAACATTCCCATGTCAAATTTATTTCAATATTAACATTCGATTCTCCATTTTCTGGAAAAGGTGAATAAGGCTTTATAGGAGGATGATTAAGTATTTCAAATTGATAAACATCTGAAACATTTGAATTTCCTGAAGTGTCAACAGCATATATGAAAAATTCATATGTTCCCATGATGTTATATGCTTTGGAGCAGTAATATGTATCTCCAGTATGATTTTGCTTTATGCTGAAGTTTGAATAACTTCCATCTGGATATGATATATTTAGGAAAACATCTTCTACTTCAACATTATCTGTAACTATGCATGAAATGTTAATTTGCCCATACAAATATGCAACAGACGGGGTGATATTTGTGTCCTCTATAAATGGAGGAGTTTTATCAATTATTTCAAATTGGAATGTAGAAGAATTTGCCTCATTATCATATATATCTTTTGTATATATGTAAAAATAGTATGTGCCAATAATTGAATAAGTTTGATTTAAATAATATCCGCTATGATGCATATTGAATTCATGAATACTGGCATCTGGATAAAGAATTATTGCCTTTGCTAAACTTATTCCAAAATCATCTGTAATATCGCATGTTATGTTTATGTATCCATTTTCTATTTGCTGTGCTGGATTTACAGCAACATTTGTTATTACTGGCGGAGTATTGTCAACAACATTAAATGAATAATTTAAATATCCAATATTTCCTGCCTCATCTTTTGCCTTTATTTTGAATGTATAACTTCCTGCATTTAAATTATAATAATCCTTCTGCTTTATATATCCCCATGGACTCCATGAAGAGTCATATCCATCAAGTTTATATGAAAACAAAATGTTTTGATATTCAGTTGTATCATCTGTTGCATTCCATTCAAAATGAACGTCTCTGTAATCTATAACTGATGGAGGATAATCTTCTAAAGTTATTACAGGGGAATGAATATCAACATAAATACTCCCATTTATTACCTCTACCTCCGTTGAATTTCCATTAACGTCAGAAATAACAGCAGAAGAAATATTCAAAGAGGAAAAACTTTCATTGCATATTCTAAACAAAATTTGTGCAAGTGTTCCACTCTCATTTGTTGAATTGAAAGAAAAAGCGATAATATTTTTTATACTACCATTTTCATTGTCTATCTCTGTAAAATTTTCTACAAAATCGTCAATCCACAATTCGAAAAGATTTCCTTTTGATATCTCTATTACCTGCAAAACACTGCTGTTGAAAAATAAATCACACTGAGCACCTATTATTTCTTCAGATGGAAGTATTGATATATTAACAGATATATTTTCACCTATTCTCCCCACTAAAAAGGATGGTTCAATCTCAATAACATTTTTTCCCTCTGCCTTTATAAAAAATGTTATGAATAATAGCACTGTAAAAATAATTATTTTTTTCATTTTATCCCATTTGCTGTACACTTCATCCATTTGAATTGTTTTAATGCTTTTAAAAATTTATATTTTTTTAGAAAAATGTGGATAAAAATAAATTTATGAAAAATGAAAACACAAAAATAAAAATTATTAATGTAACTTATTGAAAAATTTCATAAAATTTGCAAAAAATTTATAAATTGTTTCATTTATCTAACAAAGTTAGGTGATTAAAACATGTACAGGTATATGAAAGAAATATATAGAGCTTATGAGAATGGTGTACCAGTTGTTGGCCCAACATATATTTCAAAAGCTCTTGGTATAAAAAAATCAACTGCTCATCACATGCTCAAAAATCTGGCAGAGAAGGGATATGGAAAATATATAGAGAGAAAAGGATTTTTCGTGAATTCAAAAGGCATTGAAGAAGGAGAGAAAATAATAAAAAAACATCGTCTCATTGAATGCTTTCTTGCCGAAACATTTTTGCTTGATAAAGAAGAAGCTTGCATAGAAGCAGGAAAAATAGATGAATATTTTGGAGAAGAGTTGATAAAATTCATTGAAAAGAAGTTTAAATATAAAAATTGCCCTTGTGGCAACAGAATACCAAAATGAGGAGGATAGCCTTAATATTAATATTTCTCATTCCAACTTCCTCTGCCTTTAATGTCGTTGTTTCTATACCTGACTTTGCTCCAATTGTAAAAGAAATTGCAGGAAATTACGCAAACATTTCTGTTATATTGCCTGCTGGGAGCGACCCCCATTCCTTTTCAATAACAAAAGATACGATAAATAAAATAAAAAATGCAGATATTATAATACTGGCAAATTCGGATTTGTTATCATATGAGAGAAACATAAAAGAAAATTATAATAAAAATTACCTTGATTTTAGCGACTATGAAAAATATGGAGTGATTCTTCTGGATTTTGGAAATTTTAAAAATAATCCACATGGCTATTGGATGTATGTAAACAATACAATTGCTATTGCTAAAGCAATTACACATGCCTTGAACAAAATGGAGGAGAATGTTTCCTTCAATGATTCGCTGAATAAATTTGAGAAAAAGATTAGAGAAGCAGAAGCCGTATTAATAAACATTGCAAAAGAGAATGGCATTTATGGAAAAAAAGCTATTGCCTGCGTGCCTGGCGTATGCTACATAGCAAAAAATATGGGAGTTGAAACTGATGAAATTCTTTTTTATGAAGGAGTGTCATCAGCAGACATACAAAAGTTGAGTAGTTTAAAGGAGAAACTGAAGAGTGGGAAATATTTTACAATAATAGTTCCAGAATTTATGAAATACTCTAAGGGGGATGAAATAGCGAAACAGCTTGCACATGATGCAAACTCTTCAATAACTTATGTAAAATTTGCAACTGGTGATGAAAGCTACTTCAACCTATTTTATTACAACGCAATAAGCATAATTTCATCTGGAAATAAAAAGAATTTTCAGGAAAAATATGACTTAGGGCTTATATTCCTTACAATCCTTATTTCAATAATTGCTCTAATTGAGGGTTTGATAATTTATAGATACAGGAGGTTAAAATGATAGAGGTAAAAAATGTGAGTTATTCATACAATGGGAGAAAAGCAATAGAAAATGTTTCATTTTCAGTTAAAAAAGAATTTGTTGCAATAATGGGTCCAAATGGCTCTGGAAAATCAACTTTAATAAAATTGGTAATGGGCTTATTGAAGCCAGATGAAGGAGAGATAAAAATTTTTGGAGAGGATGCTGAAAAAACAAGAAATTTTATTGGATATATGCCTCAAAAAGAAACAATAGCAAAACATTTTCCAATAAAAGTAGCTGATATAATTTTAATGGGAGTAACAAATAAAAAATTTTATACAAAAGAGGATATTAAAAAAGCAAAAGAGATTCTTGAAAAAGTTGAACTATCCCATACCTGGAATAAAAAATTCAATTCATTAAGCCAGGGACAGCAACAGCGTGTTTTGTTTGCAAGAGCACTCGCAAAAGAGCCAAAGATAATAATCTTGGATGAGCCTTTTAGTGCAGTTGACTTGCCAAGCAGAGAAAAAATGATTTCTCTGTTGAATGAAAGAAAAAAAGATGGCATTGAAATTTTGATTGTTGTTCACAACATAAATCCAGTTTTGCATGATATAGATAAAGTTTTGCTTTTAAATAAAAGAGCGATAGCATATGGTTCTCCAAAAGAAATTCTTAATCATGAAAATTTAATGGAAACATACGGTTCTTTTGTTCAGATTGTTACATGTGAGGAAGGATACTGCCATCCATTAATAGGGGATGAACATGTTTGATGAATTTATAATGAGGGCTATAATTGCAATATTTTTGCTTGCAATAAATGCTTCAATAGCTGGCTCATTCGTTATCTTCAAAAATGTTCCATTTCTTGTAGCGGGAGCCTCACATGCTGCACTCGCTGGCTCAGCTGTCTTTATTGCAATAGAAAGCTATATGAAAATAGATCCTATTGTGGGGGCAATAATTTTTGCAATTTTCGTTGCATTTTCAGCCTCTAAAGCAAAGCAGGCAAATGTTGCAATTGGAATTTCTTTCGCCTTTTCAATGTCGCTTGCTGTCCTCTTCATATCATTTATAAAGGAACAGGCATCACGTGTATGGGGTCTCTTATTTGGAGATTTACTTCTTATCACAAATGAGGGCATAATTTTGATGGCAATAATGACAGCAGTTGTAATAATAATTTCTCTATTATTTGCAAGAGAATTCATTTTCATTTCATTTGATATGGAGGGAGCAAAAGCAAGCGGAATTAAAGCTGAATATTTCAACTATGTTTTGCTTTCCATAATATCAATATCAACTGTAATAACGATGAAGGCAGTTGGCGCAATACTTGTATATGCAATGTTGGTCGCTCCATCTGCCTCGGCAAATAAAATTGCAAAAAGCGTTTCTGGAGTTTTCATATTTTCTGCTTTTTTCGCCCTGATAGCAGGATTTTTTGGCTTGGCTTTATCTTTTTATCTTCCATTCTCCCCTTCTGCAATAACCGCCTTAATTGCGACTTTAATTTACCTCATATTATTCAGAAAATTTCAATGATTCATATTAACGAAAGGCCCAATTATCCAGAAATGTTCATTCTTTGATATATCACCTATCCTCACTTTTACTTTACCTTCCCCAACCCCAAATACAAACAATTTTATTTTATATTCATCTCCGGGCATAAATGAAGAAATTAATCCTTGTCTTTCTTTTCCAAAAAACACTGCATCAGTTAAAACAACATCCCATTCTAAATTGGTTAACTCCTCTTCTCCAACATTTCTAAAAATAACTGTTATACCTATTCCACCATAAATTTCTATTTCGAGAGATGGTTCTTCTGTTCTCAAAAACCATACATCATTTTTTCCAGCTCCAAATGATGATGTCAACCCTGCAATTATATACCCTTTATCATCTGTGGACTTGACTGTAACGCCATAATCCAGTGAAGAACCACCGATTCTCCTTTCCCATATTTCATTTCCTTCTTTATCAACTTTCAAAAGCCATAAATCTCCTTTATTGGCTGGAACAGATGCATTCAAACAACCCACCATTATAATTCCATCATCAATTAAGGCGAATCCACCGCAATAATCGTCTCCTTTGTATCCATAGGTTTTATTCCATATTTCATTTCCTTCTTTATCAACTTTCAAAAGCCATAAATCACTCTTTCCACCTCCAAATGAAGATGTTTGACCCATGATAACGTATCCTTTATCTGTTTGTTTAACTATACCGCCATACTCATTATTTTTTCCCCCATATGTTTTATTCCATATCTCATTTCCTTCTTTATCTGTCTTAATTACCCATATATCATACCCTCCAGCACCAAAAGACCTAGTTATTCCCCCCAATATATATTTTCCTCCATCTTCAGTAATAGAATAACCTATCTCATGATTTTTTCCCCCATATGTTTTATTCCATATCTCATTTCCTTCTTTATCAACCTTTACAAGCCATACATTTCCATTTGGTGAACCAAATGACCAGCATCCTGCCACAAATATATAGCCATCGTTTGTCTCGAGAATTTTTCTTGCATCTTCATCCAGCTTTCCTCCATAGGTTTTATTCCATATTTCATTTCCTTCTTTATCAATTTTAATAAGCCATCCGTCTCCCGTTCCTGCTGAGTATGAAAAAGTTTGTCCTGCAATGATATATCCATCCTCTACACTTATAACATCAAAAATATATTCTGCATCTTTTCCTCCATAGGTTTTATTCCATATTTCATTTCCTTCTTTATCTGTCTTAATTATCCATATATCTGAATCTCCGGCTCCATAAGAAAAAGTTCTGCCTCCAATAATATATCCATCCTGTGTATCTAAAACTACGTAACCCATATCATCTTCTTTGCCCCCATAAGTTTTATTCCATTCGTTTTTTAAAATGCATGCATCATTATCTAGCCAAAACTTTTCTCCAACATGAATATCATTTATAGGTGGAATTACAAAAATTAAAGCCACTACAAAACATACTGCAATATTTTTGTTCATATTTCACCTCTTTTTAATTTTACTTTTTAAATAAATTATTATAAATTATTATTTAAAATTTTAACTATAAAACTTTAACTAAAATTCTCACTTAACTAAAATTCTCGCGCCAGCTTTAGGAAAATATTTTAATGAAAATTGTATTCTCATTTTGAGCCCCGGTAGTGTAGCGGTTATCATGTGGGCCTGTCGCAAATTTAGGGTTTAACTTAAATTTGCAGATAGCCCACGACCCGAGTTCAAATATAATGCCTCATAGAGGCATGTGGAAAATCTCGGCCGGGGCGCTTTTTCTATCAACAACTTTTCTATCAACAACTTTTCTATCAACAACTTTTCTATCAACAATTGTATTAAATAATATTTTTATATTCAATACAGTGAGGATTGGAGAAAGAATATGGAAAAATAGAATTAAGGGGATAATTGTAATAATATTCATCACCTTACTATTTTCTGGAGCAATTCTGATAAATGGTATAAGATATGAACTTGAAGAAGAAAGTTTCCTTCCAAAAAATGAAGTTGTTGAAACAAATGAAAGAATAATCAAAGAATATACAAATGAATATGCAGTTCCCATACTTGTCAAATCAAAAAATGGAAATGTACTTCAGAAAAATGATTTAATTGAAATGCTGGAGGTGGAAAAGCAGATATACGAAAATTTCAGTGTTAAGTCTTTGAGTATAGCGGATATAATTTCTTCTCTTATCCTTTCATTAAATAACATAACAGATATGAGTTATGAAAATAAAATAAAAGCAGTAAGTGATGTCGGAGACACAAAAATAACCCAGATATTTGATTTCCCTTTCTTCCCGGAAGATTACATTTCTCTTCT
>DRIF01000151.1 GCA_011052825.1 Thermoplasmatales archaeon | reverse complement strand
TTAATTTCACCATAACAAATTCATCTGGATATTATGAATTTAATGTCCCAGAAGGAAATTTTACATTACAGATTTCTGCAGAAAATTATTTTGACAATTTTACGATTTTTATGGTAAACAATAGCGAAACAAAATGGGTGAATGTATCTCTAATTCCTTTCCCTTCCTCCCATGCATGGATTGATGGATATGTTTATGATGATGAGAAAAATCCAATAGCAGGAGCAAATGTCAGTATCGGAGGAAGTATTCAGATAAATGGAGTTTTGTCTGAATCTTTCGAAAGAAATGCGACAACAAATGCAACAGGTTATTACAATGTTTCTGTTCCAGCAGTTGTAACTCAGGAACTTTTCCCAGGATCAGGTATTTATATAAATATTTCTGAAATAGATTATGTTTATGCATTTGCCGATGGATATTTTGATAATGCAAGTTATGATGGAATAATTGAACCAGGAGATGTTTTAACCATAAATGTTACTCTTGCACCAATGCCAGAAGAGAATTGCATTATAAAGGGATATGTTTACATGGCAGAAGCACCGCCACAAAAACCAAAGATTTTATATGTGGGTGGAAGTGGCAGTGGAAATTATACAAGTATACAGGATGCCATAAATAACGCAAGCAGTGGAGATACAATAAAAGTCTATTCTGGCATATATGATGGTCCAATCATAATAAATAAAGAAATAAAGCTTGTTGGCGATCCTGCCATAGATGGACATGGCGGATATGGAATAAAAATTAAAGCAAATAATGTTAGCGTGGAAAATTTCACCATATATAATTCTTCATACGGAATTTATGTCCATAATAATTCATTTACCTTGCACAATGTTACGATTCATAATTGCACAATACACGATGCTACATATGGAATATATGCATACGGCAATTATAATGTTATAGTTTATTGCAAAATAAATGTCTCATCTGGTGGAAGAGGAATTGAAATAACTGGAAATTATAATGAAATAGTAGGCAATGAAATAAGTTCAAATGGAGCATATATTGGCATCGATATTTATAGACACAACAATACAATTGAAAATAATGTCATAAATGGGTCTTTTACACATGGTATGGAAGTGTATGGTTCGTCTACTTATGACAATGTCATTACCAGCAACAATATCTGTGTTACTGGAAATGGCATTATTATTAGTTATGCTTATTCAAATACATTTTTAAATAACACAATAAACGTCTCCAAAGATGGCATAAAATTCCAGCGTGAAAGTAGCAATAATTTAATAGAAAAAAATGAAATAAAAAGCAACTTATATGGAATTTATATAGGGGTGCATGAAGGAAAATATGATAATAATAGCTTTTTAGATAATAGTATACATGCCAATAGTGGAATTTATTTGCAATATGCAACGAACAGTACTTTCATAAATAACAGTATAGAATCAACAAATTATGCAGTTTATATTGAAAACTCAACCAACAATACCTTTATTAATAACACAGTTGGCACAACAAAATTATCATTTGATTATAATGGAGACTTATGGATTAAAAATGCTTCTCTGCCCGACTCATTGCCTGCCCACTGGCACGGCATAGGAAAATTTTTGGAAATTGAAAATATGAGCGATGCATGGATTTTCATCAAGATATATTACGATGATAACGATGTTTCTGGGTTGCTTGAAAATACATTGAAGATATGGAAATATAATGGGGGCTGGCAAGAATATGGATGGAATGGAAGCCGTTATTTGGATATGATAAACAATATTGTTGGCGTTAATATAACATCATTCAGCATTTTTGCTCCTCTGGCTTTGGCGCCGAATCATCTGCCATATGTAACAGATTCATCGCCTGCCAATGGAAGCACCAATGTTTCAACAAATCCAACGCTAAGTGTGGTTGTTCATGATGAAGATGGCGATACTATGAATGTTTCATTCTATGACGCTTCCAGCGATACATTAGTTGATTATGTTGATGGTGTTTTGCCAAACAATACAGCAAGCATTCTATGGAGTAATTTGACATATAACACAACATATTACTGGTATGTTATTGTAAATGATAGTTATGGAGAAAATAAAAGCGATATATGGCATTTCACAACATCACCTCCAGTTCAATATCATATTAACATCTCAATTTCTCCAGAAAATGCAGGATACGTCCAACTAAACCCATATTCACCAGATAAAATATATGAGGAAGGAACAGTTGTAACGATAACTGCTACTCCTCATTTAGGATATGATTTCAGTCATTGGAGTGGAGATATTAGTAGCAATGAATCAACAATACAAGTAACAATGGATTCAGATAAAAATATTATTGCAAATTTTGTAGAAGTTTATCCTTCCACTGTTTATGTAGATGATGATTACAATGAAAGCACTTCTGGATGGGGATATGATCATTTTTCTAAAATAACAGATGGGATAAATGGTGTGGCGAGTGGAGGTACGGTGTATGTTTACGAAGGGCTTTATGAGGAAAGTATAGGGATGACTAAAGAATTAAGCATAATTTCATTGAATGGAACAGCAAATACAATAATAAAAGCAAGCGGACAGAATGCAGTAACCATGAGTTATCCATGCACACTCGATGGCTTCACTATAAGAGATGCTCATGCAGATTATGACAATGTGAGAGGAATATGGGTTAAGGCAGATGGATGTATAATAAGAAATGTAACAGTAACAAATATTACTGCCCTTCAAAATGATAGCATTACAATATACACATATGGAATAATGATTACCAATGCTGACAACTGCACCATTGAAAATGTGACAATATATGGTGTAGAAGGAAATAACTCACTGGCATATGGAATATATGCGCATGAAACAAACAACAATTCATTCAAAGACGTAACAATATTCAACATTACATCTGTGAGCAGTGCTTATGGGATGTATATTTCGCATTGTGTCAACAATGAAATTTCTGTTGCAAATTTAAACAATATAATTGCTCCTTCAAGATATGGAATTTATCTCGTTGATTCAAATAATAACACCTTAGAAAAGATAATTGCATCTACAAGTGGATACGGCTTATTAGTTAATGATAACAATAACATTGTCATTGAGAAATGTAATATAAGCAATGAATTCTATGGCATACTGATTGATAACTGTAATTATAGCATAATTAGAGACAATACAATATATAAAAATAATTACGGAATTACTTTATGGCGATATTGTTACAACAATACAATAGAAAACAATACTATTTTTAATAACCAATATCATGGAATATATTTCAATTCAGATGATATGTTTAATACAATAAAAGAAAATATCATTTATAACGGTCCATATGGTATTTATCTTAAAAGTTCATCAGGAAAGAATGTGATTTTCTCTAATCATATGTATAACAATGATATTGATGGTCTGAGAATCTATTCCAGTAATAATAATATCTCATTTAATTATATCCACAACAATTTGGAATATGGCATTCTTATCTCACAAAGTGAAAACAACACAGTATATGCCAATTATATTCATGATAATGGCCAGAATGGCATATATATCTCAGAATATTCTTCAAACAATACGATTATTTCCAACTATATTTACAACAACTCTTACGAGGGAATAACACTGTATTATTACTCAAACTGCAATCTCATCAGAAATAACCATATTTACAACAATACAGGAAATGGAATTGCTCTTTATACATCCAACAATAATGTTTCTTTCAATTATGTTTACACCAATTCAAAGCACGGATTCTTCATTTCATCTGGCAATAACAATACAGCATGTTCAAATTACATTTACAGCAATGCATGGGTTGGCGTGGAAATTGCTGATTCTTCCTTCAATAACAAATTTTTCTCCAATCATATATACAACAATTCAATGGATGGGGTGAGACTATATGACCATGCAGATAGCAATCTAATAAAAGGAAATTATATTTATGGAAATGCAGAAAATGGAGTGAATATAAAGAAGAATTGCATTGATAATAAGATTGTATCAAACAAAATTCATAACAACGATTTTGGAATCGTAATTACAAATTCCTATGATAATACCATCTCACAGTGCAATATTTCATACAACGATATGGGAGGAATAAAATTGTATTATGCAGATAACAATACGATAGAATGGAATGTGATAGTTAAAAATAATGGAACAAATGCATATGATACAAAAAATGGCATATTCATTTATTCTTCAAATTACAACCAAATTGGAAATAATGAAATAGAATTGAATAGATACGCTGGCATCCATTTATATTATAAATCTCGCTATAATCACATTTATAACAATACAATACTGTCCAATGAAGTTTATGGCATAGTGTTACATGGAGGAAGTACCTCTGTATGGTGTAACTATAATATAATCTCAAATAACACAATTTTCAATAATGGATGGAGTGGAATAGCAACAGGATATGAAGACGGTTCAGGAGGCATAGATAACCTTACAATTAAGAACAGCACAATTTATGGAAATGGGCATTACGGCATATTTATACATGCATATTCTTACAATGTTACAATTGAAGAATGCATTATTTACAATAATAGTGAAGCTGGCGTTTTCCTTCAACAATCTGATAACAATCAGATAAACAGAAATACAATTTATTCAAATGAAAAGGGTATAGTAGTTATAAATGGAAGTAAAAACAGCATGAAAAATAATATTATATTCAACAATACACTCTGGGGAGTCCAGTTGGAAAAAGCACAAAATAATTCAATCATTTCAAATACTGTCTACAATCATACAGCAGAATGGAACAGCGCTGGAATTGTTGTTTTCAGTTCTTCCAATTACAACAATATTTCATCAAATATTGTATACAACAATGAAATAGATAATATAGAATTGTGGAACAATTCATTTTATAATGAAATATGGAATAATACTGTATATGGGGCAGAATATGGAATTCTGCTTTCAAGAAATGCAAATAATAATACAATGATAAAAAATACAATTTACAACAACACTTATGGCATAGGAATAGGCCATTCAAACACAACTTGGGGC
>DRIF01000150.1 GCA_011052825.1 Thermoplasmatales archaeon | reverse complement strand
TATTGGAGAAACAATTACAAAACCAGTTGGAAAAAATGATTTGGTTGTTTTAATCTCAGGGTCAGGAGAAACAATTCCTGTTGCAATGACAGCAGAAATTGCAAGGCGATTAGGTGCAAAAATAATTTCAATAACCGCAAATCCAGATTCTCATATAGCAAGATTTGCAGATTTATTTGTAATTTTAAAGCCAAAAAAGAAAGATGCAGAACTTGCTCCTCTTGGCACTCTCTTTGAAGCATCCACTTGGATTTTTCTGGATGGACTTGTTGCAGAATTGATGGCAAGAAGAGGCGAAAATGAGGATAGCATGAAAAAAAGACATGCAACACTGTGAACAAATCTCATAAACCAAATCCCTGGTATATCAATACATATTTATACGGCCATATAATTGTGAGGATATGCCAGGATTGGATAAGTATGAATATCATAAATTGCTCAACAGGGCTGTTGAAGCACTTCCAAAAGAAATAATAGTTAGAGAACGCTTTCAGATGCCAAAGGGAGTGCTTTTTCATGAAGGGAACACCACAATTCTGAAAAATATGGCTGAGATTGCAAGCAAGCTAAATAGAGATGCAGACCAAATCTTTACCTATTTGTTAAAAGAACTTGGAACAGCTGGAGAAATAGAGGGGGAGAGAGCGGTTTTTCAGGGCAAAATACCTATAAATAGAATACAGGAAAGAATAGAGAAATATGTTAAAAGATATGTTTTATGCAGAGAATGTGGCAGACCAGATACAAAATTAATAAAGAAAAACAGAACTTTAATGCTGAAGTGCGAAGCTTGTGGAGCAATTCATCCTGTTGCTGGAAAGATAAAAAGAGATTAATTATTCATACCATGTCCACAAATTATGTGCAAAGAAATTCCATATGAATGCACCAGATATTCCCACAATATTTGCTTTCAAAGGGTGAATTCCAAAAATTTTTGCGAGAAATAATAATATAAAAAGATTAATGAAAAGCCCGGCAATACTTGCAATATTGAATTTTCCCATTCTTTTTAAAAAACTTTTAAATTTCTTTATCCCTCTATCTCTAAATGTCCAGATTTCATTAAATAAAAATGCAAAAAGTATAGAAAGTTCAATACTCATTATACTTGCCAAGATTAAATAAACATTTTTTTCAATTAAAAACCAGAGTATTGTTTCATTCAGCAAAATACTACATAATCCAACCATCCCAAATTTAACAAATCTTAATATCTCTCCCTCTTTCCAAGCTATCTTCAACAAATGATGAGAATATTTAGAGTAACTTTCATTAAAGTTTTCTTCTCTCCTCATTTTCACTGGAATCTCCTCAATTCTGTTATAATTTCCCTTTGCAATAATTTCTAACAAAATTTTACTTCCTATTGGATGTAAATTTGCATTTTCTATGACGCTTTTTTTAATCAAAAAAACATCAGATAAAGGATCTTCAACCATTCTACTTTTTGGCAAAAGAAGATTAACAAAAATTCTGGCAACAACAGAGTATTCATCTCTCTTTCCCGTTACAATATCTGCTCCATTTTCTACTCTTTCAATCATCTCCTTTATGCATTTTTTTACATTTGAAACTCTATCATTGAACACAGCAATGTAATCTCCTTTACTTTTTCTAACACATTTTAAAAGAGATTCAGCGAGATTGCTTTCTTTAACAAATCTAACATTTGGATGATTTATCTTTTTATTTTGGGAGCCGGCAACAAATATCTCATATTTATCATCCAGGGAATTTATAATATCTGGCAGATTTTTTCCATATGGAAATATGATTGAAATCATGCTCTCTTAACCTTCAAAATCAATCTTTTTTGCTCTACAACAATAATTTCCTCTCCCTCCTTTATTTCTTCATCTGCCTCCGCCTTCCATATTTCTCCTTTAACCTTAACCTGTCCTCCGTCTTTTATATCAGTAATTGCGACTCCTTTCTCCCCAACCAAGTCCTTTTCTCCTATCCTTGGTTTTTTCTTTTTTGCTTTTATTGCCTTTACAAGTGCATATGAAAAGAATGCAGTGAGAAATATAGCTACCGCTAAGCTTGCTATTCTGAATGTTGTATACCAGTTTAGAGGCATTTCATACATTGCTTCCTCCGCTGGAATAAGCATTATTCCGAATATAAATGTAATTATTGCTATTGTTGTCCAGAAACCAAATGTTGGGGTGAGGACTTCTATTATAAAAAATATGAATGCAAGTGATATTAACAAAACGCCTGCTGTATTAATTCCAATAAATGAAAGTCCATATAATGCAACTATCAAAAATATTGCTCCAATTGTTTCAGGCAAATGATATCCAGGTGTTAAAAAACCAAACAACAAACCAAATATTCCAATTACCAAAAGAATTGATGCAATTTGTGGATCAGAAACATAGTTTATGAATTTATCTCTTATACTCCATTTAATTTTTTCCACATATACATCAGAGACATTTATTTTATACTCCTCTCCTTTAACTTCAACAATCATACCATCAATCTTTTCAATTAGCTCATTCAAATCTGATGCAACAATTTCTATAACTCCCGCTTCAAAAGCTTCTCTTTCATTCAAAGCAACATTTTCTCTTACAAATTTTTCCGCCATGCTAACATTTCTTCCATGCCTCTCTGCAAGAGATTTCATAATTGCAGTATATGCATTTATTTCCTTTTCATCTGCCTTTTCTGGTAATCCAGTTGCAGGATTTATTATGCGTGGCTGACAAGCTCCTATAACAGTTGCATTGCTCATCACCGCAACATGAGATGCCATCAAGATAAAAGTCCCAGCAGAAAAGGCGACAGCGCCTGCAGGAGCAACATATATGATAACAGGAATACCAGCATTCTCTATCTTTTTTATAATTTTTTCCATTGAACCTGCCATTCCTCCATTTGTATTTAATTCTATTATGAGTATTTCTCCTTTCTTTTCTGCTACTTCAATTGCTTTATCAAACTGATTTACACTTCCCTGAGCAATCATTCCCTCTATTTCTGCAACATATATTTTCTTTCCAGATGCATTACAAAGTGGTAGTAAAAGAAGAATAACAGTAATAATTAGGAACTTTTTCATTAAGACAAGAATGTTACCAATTTAAAAATTTATTCTTTTAATTTCATTCTGTTTTTCTTAAAGATATTTTATCCTTCTTTACTTTTATTATCTCTTCCTTTTCAAGAGAAGAGAGTATCTCTCTAATTGCATCTTCTGTCAGCATTATTTCATTTTCTCCCTCTTTTATAAATCTATTTTCCTCTATGAAATCATTTATGTCAACTTTCCCCTCAATTTTGTCAATAAGAATTCCAGCAACATCTGAAACAACCATTGCATCAACCAATTCTGGATATTTCTTTGTTAATTCTTCTATTTTTTCAATTTCATATATAAAATCCATGAAATTCACATATAAATCAACTAATTTCTCAATTCTTACAATGGCTTTATATTTTAAATCAAGTTCTTCAGCATCTTCAGGAGATGTCGCTATCTCAATTTTTATATATGGGTTTTCAGAAATTTCTCCATGCAATTTTTCGTCTTCAAATGATATGCCATTCATTCTAAGAAAAATCATAATTTCTGATAAAGTTTCCATCTCTTTTTCAAATTGTCTGAAAACTTTCTCAGTAGTATCTCTATCCATTTCCTTAAGTGCATCTTTCACAATTTTATCTATTTTATTCCAATCTTCTGTTTCTTTTATTTCTTTCATTCCATCTTTAATCAATTCTCTCAAATCTGGAACCTCCTTTCTTTCAGGGAATAATTTATCCAATAATTTATTCTCAAATTCTTTAAGCTTTATACCTTCTTCAAAAACATTTTTTATAGCATCTATATATTCCTCCCACTTATTAATAACATATTCCAACTCTGTACCATTATATTTCTCTTTCAACTCACCTATTTTTCCTTCAATATAATGGATTGATTCAATGTCAACTGAAAGATGTGGCTTTATTTCAATTCTAATTCCCTCTCTCCTCAATGCTTGTGCCATCTCTTCAATCTCTTCTTCCAAAAAACTCCCAATGTAAACCTTCATATTTTTCATTTAAATATTAAATTTAACTCTTTCTATTTTTACCTTTTATTCCATAAACTTCTTCCCCATTTTCTATCCCAAAAACTTCTTTCTTTTCAATCAAAAACTTTTTTGTAATGTATGTGATAATATTACCAATATCCAAATGTTTTATATTCCTCCTTATATATCCATTCCTTTCATATCTTTTTTTGAAATAAGGGGAGGATGTGTTTAAAAGAACGGAAATAATTTCTCCCCCTTCTCTTAAAACTCTATATGCCTCGTTTATTGCCTCCTTGTAGTCGTCAATAAATTCCAGAGAAGTTATAAAAATTGCAGAATCAAAAACTGAATTTTTGAATGGAAGAGATTTTGCATCTGCTTTGATTACATTCAATCTTTTCTCAGCCATTTCTATCATTTCATCATTTATTTCAACTCCTATTATCTCTATTTCCCTCAATTCCATTATTCTCTTCTCTATTATTCCTGTTCCACATCCTATGCTCACTGCCATTTTTCCGTCTAAATTTTCCACAACATATTTTGCTTCCTTCTCTATAATTTTTTTACCTAAAGGCGTGGAGAAAAATTCATCATATTTCATATTTTCACCACTTTCCCAGCAAGGCATTCTATGGCATTTGGAAAAGTTTCTATCTTTCTTTTAAGTTTTGTGCAGTGACATGGCATAATCATCTCATATTTTTTTAACAACTCTATTTCATTAAAATCATGAAATCCTCCTATTATGGCATGTATTCTTCCATACTTTTCTGCTATTTTTATCACATTCCTAAGCCCGTTATGACTGCATCCAGTGAAAATAATTAGTTTATCATCATTTTTAACAATTAAAGATTGCTCTCCATTTATCTCTCCAGTTGAAATAAAATTGGACAAAAATTCTTCTTCATCTACTTTTATCCCTTTTAAATTTGAAGAAGGCGGAACATAAATTTTCCCATCAAATTTTAATTTTTTGAGTCCGCCTGCATGATCCCAGTGGCTGTGAGAAATGAAAATTGCATCTATACTATTTAAGTTAATTCCGAGTTTTTCCATATTGTTTTTCAATATGCCATATCTCCCTCCAGTGTCGAATAGCAAATTTATATTATGCTCTATGAAACATGAGAAACCCCAGCTTGCTTTAAAGTTTTGCAGAGCTTTGTTATCGTAAACAATTTTAACAATCATTCCTTCACCTTTGTAGGTTCTTCCAATTTTTTCATATCTTCTTTAATAAATTTGTTTATGCTTTCCTCCACATCATCTACTCCAACATATATCTCCACTCCTTTATCTCCAAGCATATGGTATGCAATTTCTCCAATCTCCTTTGTTACTAACGCATTCACTCCTTCTGAAATCAAAAATTTTGCGCATAAAAGACCAACTCTCATCTTCTTCTCTTTATACGGATTTTCAATCTCTCTTTTTTCAATAACTTTTCTCTCTTCTCTATCCACACTGAAAATTAAAAATTTATCTGCTCTTCCAAAATGATTTGAAATTTTATTACCATCAACAGGAACTGCCACTTTTGCATATCTTCCTTCAAATGGTGCAATGTGAATAGGGAAAAAATCTACTTCTCTAACCTCCTTCTTTACTTTTTCCTCTATTTTCTCTGCTATTTCATGGGCTTTAATTACATCAAATCTTCTCTTAATAAGAATTTTTACCTCTCCAAACAAGAAAGGTCCAGATTTTCTTAGCTTTAGATCATAAAATCCCTCGATATCCCCCTCCTTTTTCAATACATCTCTTATTCTCTCCTTTGCATATTTCGGAGAAAAGTCCATGAGAGCATATATTGCATCTCTCATACTTTCTATGCTAACTCTGAAAATTAAAATGGATATTCCAATGCTGAAAACTCCTTCAACATATTTAATATCATAAAAATTAAGCACAATGCCTGCCAAAACAAATATGGAAGAGATGGCATCTATTTTCCTTTCATGTCCTATAACAATTAATGAATTCATCTTCCACTTTTTTCCCACTTTGCATATATGAATTGCAATTGTATAAGAAACTACTATGGATACTATTGCAGTTAAAACTGCTATAAATGGTATTCTTAAAGATGGCATTACATACAATTTTTTATATCCTTCCATGGCTATTTCATATCCTGCAAAAAATATGAGAAATGAAATGAATAAAGTGGCCAAGTTCTCAGCTTTGTAATAACCATATGGAAATCTTTCATCTGGAGGTTTTGAGGCAATTTTTATTCCAATTGAAGCAGTAAAGATGACTAACAAATCAGAGGCAGAATGAATTGCATCAGATATGAGCAGTAAAGAATTGGAGAAATATCCAACTATAAGCTTAAGCAGAGCAAGAAATAAAGTTGCAATTCCTGCAAGCAAAGAAATTTTTTGCCCCTCTCTAAATAAACTTTGTTTTTCAGATATCATCTTAACTCATTTTCAATTTCATTCCATATCCTCTTCATCAATTCTGCAAGTTTTTCGTCGTACTCAACTACGCTTTTTCCATTAACCATTGCCTCTGTAAATTTTTTATCAAATGGAATTTTACCAACTATTTTTATTCCTTCATTCAAACAGAATTCCTCGATTTCTTCAACCATCTCTTTATTTATATCGTATTTATTTATCACCACAAAAGTTCTTACTTTAAAATGCTTTGCCATTTCAATAAGGCGTTTCATATCATGTATAGCTGAGGTGGTTGGCTCAGTTACAACAATAACTAAATTTGTATTTCCAATTGATGCTATAACAGGACAACCTATTCCAGCAGGAGAATCAATTAAAATTATGTTTTTTTCCTCCCCCTCGGCTATCTCCAACGCTTTTTTCCTCACTTGATTGACTAATTTTCCTGAAGCTTCCTCTCCAGCCAAAAGCAATCCATAAGCAAATCCTCCGAATCTGCTGTTGGCAACATTAACAAACCCTGTAATCCTTTTTCTCATTTCAATTGCATTAACAGGACAAACAAGCTGGCAGACACCACATCCTTCGCACCTCTCCTTTATTATCACAAGATTTTTTATTGCATTGAATCTACAAGCTTTTTCGCACTCTCCACATTTTATGCATTTCTCCTCATCTATTTCTGCCACTTCCATTCCCTCATAGGGTATTTCCTTCTTTATTTCTGGTCTCAAAATTAAATGCAAATTTGGTGCATCAACATCGCAATCTGCAAGAACAGCATTGGCAAAACTCGCAAAAGATGAAAGTATACTTGTCTTTCCTGTGCCTCCCTTCCCGCTTGCAACTGCAATCTGTATCATTTTATTATCTCCATCAATTCAACAAATTTTTTCCTCCATTCTGACATTTTATCAACAAAAGGTATGCTCTTTGAATAGAGTGTAGCTATTTCTTTGCTGTAGGGTATTTTCATTAAAATTTCAATACCCTCTCTACTGCAAAATTTTTCAATACCTTCATCACCTATTCCATCTCTGTTTATGACAACTCCAAAATCAATGCCAAGTTTTTTTACTATTTCAATAGCTATTTTCAAATCATGCAAACCAAAAGGCGTTGGTTCAGTAACTAAAATAACAAAATCTGAATCATTCAATACCTCTATTGTTGGGCATCCATTGCCAGGAGGGGCATCTAAAATTGATAATTCATTTCCAATGCGCTTTTTCAGTTGTGATATTACTGGGGTTGCTCTTGCTTCTCCAATGTTAAGCAATCCTTGATATATTTCTATTCCATTTTTTCCATGATATATTTCCCCTATTTTTCTTTTGCCTTCTTCAATGGCATCATATTTACAAACTATTTTACATCCTCCACACCCTGAACATAACTCCTTAAAAAATAAAATATCTGAAGGCAGTATGGCAATTGCATTATATCTGCAAAATTCTGCACATTCTTTACAGAAGGTACACTTATTCAAATCAAATTGAGGATTCATTAAAAAAACATCTTCCAATTTTTTCAGTTCTGCCTTTATAAAAATATTTGCATTTGGCTCTTCAACATCGCAATCATATATTGTTGCACTATTGGCTATTGCAAGATTTGTGGCTACAGTTGTCTTTCCTGTGCCTCCCTTCCCGCTTGCAACTGCAACAATCATTTATTCACCTTTATAACAAATTTACCCACTTTCTCCCCAATATTTCTTGCTACCAAAGGACACTTCACAACTAAAAGAAAAAATATTTCTTTTCTGCTGTTGCTCATAGATTCATAATTTCCCTGTCCTTTTGCAATAATCATATCTGCATTTTCAAAATATTTCAAAAAGCGTGGAGATGTACGATGAAGCAGAATGCCTGGAGCAGATAAGTTGCTATCATCTGCTATAATAACCTTTGTAAGAGCGTTTATGCCTGCCAATTTTGCATCTTCCATAGTTGCATCATTGATTATGGGATTTTTTTTAACTGCATAAATTATCTTTTTATTCATTTTTATGAGTAATTCTAAAAGCAGTTTATCAAAAAATATTTCCCCCGCATTATCTGCAATATATAAAATGATGTGTGCTTTTTTTACTCTCTCTTTAAACAATGAGTATGCATTTTCATCGATATTTTCTCTTATTGCTTTTTCGATCATTTCTCTGACATCAAATCTATTAACTGAACCAAAATCTATCACGTTTCCAACTATTGCCAGTTTTGTTGCAGTTAATAGCATATCATCTGCTTCCTCAATCATTTTCCTTAGCTTAGAGTACAGTTTATTTGCCATTTCATTTGATTTTTTCTTAACTTCTTTGTAAGGGTCTTTGCAATCAAGCTCTTTTCTAATAATTGCATGAACTTCTCTGGAAATTTCTGGAGGGGAGTTGTTAAAAGAGTTTATTTCACACAAATACCTCATTACTTTCTTCAGTAAAATCTCATGAATATCTTTGTCATTGCTAACCATTCTGACCGCTTCCAAAGTTTGATTGAGGAAACAGGGTATGCAATCCAGATACGTTTTCATATTCCCTTTCCATGCCAGTGATGATGCATATCTCCAAAAGCATGTTCTCCACATGCATCATCTATGAAAGCTTTTTTGAGCATTCCATTTTTAAAAGCATCCAAAGCATCTTTAACCTTTCCTGTTGCACCAATATATACTTCTATACCAAATTCCTGAAACATGTTTATTGCTCTTCTTCCAAGACCCCTGCATATCATTATCTTTACACCCTCTCTCGCAAGCAATTCTGGAGGATATCCTTTACCTCCCATATGATGGCTTGTATTTGGAATAACTTTAATATCACCACTTTCCAAATCAATAATGGTATATGTGGAAACTCTTCCAAAATGTTCTCCAATCAATTCCTCCATGCCTCTACTGCCCATAGTGGGAAAAGCAATTTTTATGCTCTCACCATCCTTACTCCACATTTTGGACAGGTTATCTGCATGCATGGCACCCCTGCCTGATGGGGCATGCGATAGCCGCAACTGGGGCATATACATTCCCCGCCTGGACCAGCTCCTCTTCTTCCACCTCTTCCCGCTCCTCTTCCTACACCCATTGCCATTACATCTCCCTCCTTATTTTAGAAATTCTTTCAATCAATTCATCTATTTTCCCCTCAATTTTTTCAATATTCTTCTTTCCCACCATTTCAATGGCTCTCTGAGGACATACACTAATGCATGCACCACATCCCACACACCTCTCTTCTATAACCCTTGCCCTCATTTTTTCAACTCTTCTATACGCTTTTTGATATCCTTTAACATATCCTCCATCTTATTCAGTTGTTCCTCCAGCATTGCAATCTCCTCCTTTCTACTCATGCGGGAAGGAAGCGGCATTTGATGACCATGCATTGGCGGAGGCGGCACCTTTCTCGTTCTTACAATTCCTCTTTGTGGCATAGATGAAATTCCAGTTTTAAGCTCCCCCCTCACATATTTTTCAATTACATCCTTCACTTTTCCCTGTGATAAAATCATTTCAATTCCTGCCTGCTGAAGAATACTCGCCACATTTGGACCAAAATTTCCTGCTATGGCTGCTTTCACTCCCTTGCCCACAACAAACTGTCCAGCCTGAATTCCTGCTCCATGAACAGCATTGGCAAATTGATTTTGCACTATTTCAACATTTTTTATCTCATCTCCATCTATTTCCACTATTGTATAACTCTGGCATCTGCCAAATACAGGAGATACACTATCTTCTAATCCACCAGCATTTGTTGCTACTAATATTTTCATTTTTATCAACCTTTTAACTCATCCAACCTTTTATTTATTTCTGCCAACCTTGCTTCCAGCATTGCTTTTTCTTCTTCCAGCATTGCAACCTCTTCCTCTTTGGACATTGCATATGGCATCCATGGATATGCATAGCGAAGCCATGGTGTAACGTAAGGCATCATAAACCATCCACAAGGCCCCATTCCAAACGGCATTTTTATCCCTCCTTCAATTGTCTGATTCTTTCCTCAATTGCCTTTATTTGTTGCTCAATCATATTAACCTGCTGTTCAAGCATTGAAATCTCCTCTTCTTTTGTCATTGCTGTTGATGGCATTACATTTGGCAATGGAGTTTGAGAATAATTAATGAATTGCGGAAGTTGTCCACTCTGCATGATATACTGTGTTGTAGGAGGTATTCCCTGCCACCCTGGACTGAAACCAAACCTTATCCATCCAGGCAAACCTGTAAGATAAAACATGTATCTATGGCGATATCCCCGCATTTTACCACCTCCAGTATCTCCCATATGGGAAATAGTAATATCTATAGTATGGTATTGTCAATGGATTTAGTCCAGGCATGCCACTCCACCATCCTCTGGGTAGCCATGGAAATCGCCAGCAGAATGGATATAGATTACCAGGCCATCCCCATAATGCCCATCCAAATCCTCTTCCAAACCATCTTCCTCTTGGCATTTTAATCACCTATTGGAATATATAGTATTAAATATATAAATACTTCGCCAAACCTTTATATAATTTTTTCTATATAAGCATAATGCCTGGAAGAAGAAGATGCAGGAGATGGGTAGAAGGATTGCCTGAAGCAAATGCATTTGTGCCTAATGTGCCTTATAGAGATGTTGTTTTTTTACTCATTGAGGAATTTGAAGCTTTTCGCCTTGTTGATTATATTGGACTTACACAGCATGAAGCAGCTGCAAGAATGGGCATTTCGCAAAAAGCGTTATGGAATGATTTAAAAAATGCTCGTTTCAAAATAGCAGATGCAATAATAAATGGAAAAGTAATAAGGATAGAAGGAGGAAGTTATGCTTTAAAATGATAGTTTTTGGAAGTGTCCCATCGAGAAGGTTGGGTAGAAGTTTGGGCATAAATAACATTCCCTTTAAATTCTGCACATATTCCTGCATTTATTGTCAACTTGGGAGAACCAGTAAGTTGCAAATTGAAAGAGAGAAATTTTATAATGTTAAAAAAATTTTTAATGAAGTAAATAAGAAAATAAAGGAATTAAAAGGAAAAATTGATTATATCACATTTGTCCCAGATGGAGAGCCAACTCTCGATATAAATATAGGAAAAGAAATTGAAATTTTAAGAAAATTTGGATATAAAATAGCTGTCATTACCAATTCCTCATTGTTATGGAGAGAAGACGTTAGAAATGATATCCTAAAAGCAGATTTAATTTCATTAAAAGTTGATGCAGTTGATAAAAATAAATGGCTCAGAATAAATAGACCTTCTTATTCATTAAATTTAGGAGAAATTATGAAAGGAATAAAAATTTTCTCAGAAGTTTATGGAGGAAAAATAATAACAGAAACAATGCTTATTAAAGGAATGAATGATGAAAATGCCCATTTGCAAAAAATTGCAGATTTTCTGGCAGAAATAAATATTGCAAAATCTTATATTTCCATTCCAACAAGACCACCAGCAGAAAGATGGGTGAAAAAACCAGATGAAGAGACAATTAACAAAGCATATCAAATTTTTAGTAAGAAAATAAAAAATGTTGAACTTCTAACAGGTTATGAAGGTAATGAATTTTTCGTTACTAAAAATGTTAAAGAGAATTTGCTTTCAATACTGGCAGTTCATCCAATGAGAAAGGATGCACTCACAAAATTTCTGAAAAAAGCAGGGAAAAATTGGGAATTAATTAAAGAATTGATCGATGAGGAGGAAATAGTGGAAGTTGAATATGAAGGAAAAAAATTTTATATAAGAAAAAACAAAAACGAAAAATTTAATGGGAGCCATGTTTTCTGGCTGGGTTATTGAACTTTCATTTCATATATGAAATATGGGGTTCTTTTTAAATCAATTTTTTCATATGCATTCATTGCATTTTTATTATTTTCATGAACATAAAGGCGGAGTAGTATAACATTATTCTCTAAAGCCATTTTTATTATTTCATTAATCAACAACTTCATTATTCCTTTCCTCCTGTGTTTTTTCTTTACATATATGCTCTGGAGCCACCATATTTGCCTCGCTTTCCAATCGCTCCATTCATATGTTATCATAATTTGTCCTATTATTTCTCCATTTTCCTCAGCAATCAGATAAAATCCTTTATTTATATCTTCAATAACCTTTTCAACTCCTTCAACTGCCCTTTCATAACATATTTCAATATTTTCTGATTCCTCTGCAAGCATAACATTATTTTTTGCTATCTTCTCTGTATCCTTCAATTCTGCCAATCTTATTAGCATAACTGTAAATTAAAATATTTTAAAAAGAGTTTTACTTAACCATTTTACTCACGACTCCTAAACAACTGCTGTATATTATGTCTATCTTACCCTTATACTTTTCAATTATTTCCATATTTTCTGAGCCAGGTTGAAGCCAAACAACTCCAGCATTTATTTCAACTGCTTCTCTTAATATCTCTTCTATAAATTTTGGATTTCTGAAAACATCAACAATATCTATCTTCTCTTCTATATTCCTTAAGGAAGCATAAACTTTCTTTCCAAGAATTTCTTTTCCATAATATTTTGGATTGACTAAAAAAAGGTTATATTTGTCTTTAATTTGCTGGGATATTTGATAACTTGCTCTCTCTTTATTTTCTGATATTCCAACTACTGCAACATTTTTTGCATTTTTCGCAATTTCCAAAATTTTATCTTCGTCTTTAATCAGCATAGTCATCATGCAAAATTTACTTTTTTATTTTTTGCATTTTATTCATAAACAACAGCAAGATTAAAAACCACGCACCTTTTAACACCAATGGATGAAGATTTGGCTGAATATGCTCTAAATATTTCAAAAACAAAATATGCTGAAATAAGAATTGAAAAAATAAAATCAAATGGAATTATTTTTGTTAATGGTGAGGCAAAAGAAATTGAATTCAATGAGGAATATGGTTTTTCAGTAAGAGTCATTGATGGAGGAATGGGTTTTTATTTTTCAAATATTGTGAATAAAAAAGAAATTGAAAAAGGCATTGAGAAAGCAGTAAAAATGGCAAGATTACAGAAAAGCAATATAGGCATGAGTGAGGAAAAAATAAATGAAGCAAGATATGAAATAAAAGGAAATTTTCCAGAAATTGAAGAAAAACTGAATTTCATAAAAAATCTGGATGAGTTCTCAAAAAATATTCATAGAAGTTTCTATTATAAAGATAAAATTTCAGAAAAGTTATACATGAATACAGATGGAAGTAAAATATATTCTAAGATGCCACACATCTATACTTACTATATGATAACAGTTTCAAATGGAAAACTCGAGCAGATGCACAGAGAATTTGGAAATACTGGTGGCTGGAAATTTGTAAATGAATGGAAGGTGGAAGAAAAATTACAGCATGATATAAATTTTTTGCATGATTTGATTGACAAAGGAAAAAAAGCACCAAAAAAAGGAGATGTAATATTAGCTCCATACATTACTGGATTAATAGCCCATGAAAGCTGTGGGCATCCATTTGAAGCAGATAGAATATTGGGCAGAGAATTTGCACAAGCTGGGAAATCTTACGCAAAATTTGAAATGTTTGGAGAAAAATTTGCCAATGAATGCATAAGCATTGTTGACAATCCTTCCCTACCAAACAAATATGGATTTTATGAGTATGACGATGAAGGCGTAAAAGCAAGAAAAAGATTTTTGATTAAGAACGGAGTTATAAATGAATTTTTGCATAATAGAGAAACAGCTTTTGAAATGGGTATCGAAAGCAATTCTTCAGCAAGAGCGGTATATGGAAGAGAACCAATAGTCAGAATGGCAAATACATATTTTATGCCAGGAGATTATTCCTCGGAAGAATTGATTGAGGATATAAAGGAGGGTGTTTACATTGCAACTTTTATGGAATGGAATATAGATGATATGAGAATGAATCAGAAATATGTTGGCGAGGAAGCTTATTTAATAAAAAATGGAGAAATAAAAGGAATAGCTTATCATCCTTCAATAGAAATTTCTACCTATGATTTTTACAGGAAAGTTGATGGAGTTGGCAAAAATTTAGAATTTTATCCTGCCACGTGTGGCAAGGGAGAGCCAATGCAGGGGATTGAAGTTTCTACGGGAGGAGTTGATTTAAGATTGAGAGATGTGGTAATAAAATGATTGATTTGCTTAAAAATTTTGATAAATTTGTTGTAATAGAAAGAGAAACAAAAACAAAACAGTTGAGATTTTATAATAGCAAGATAGGAATAATTAAGGAATGGAAAAACAAAAAGATGGAATTATTTTTGTATAAAAAAGGAAAATTGATATCTTTTTCTGTTGAAAATCCAGATAGAAATAAAGTTAAGAAAGGAATAGAGAGAGCTGAAAAAATAATGGGGCATATCCCTCCAATGTCTTTTGAATTAGGAGAAAGAAGGAAATATATAAATAATAAATATTTTGACAAAAACATTCTAAATGATGAATCTCTTTTAAAAGAGGCAGAGAAAGCCATAGAAAAATCACTGGAATATGGAGAAGAGAGCGCAGGCGTTTTATACAGCACAAAAGAAAATTTGAAAATAGAAAATTCAAATGGAGTTTGCTGTGAAGATATGAATAGTATGGCTTATCTCTCCATAAGAACACTTTTCAAAAATCAATCTTTTCATTCAGTTAATTGCTCTAGGAGGCTTGATAATATAGGTAAAAAAATTTTTTTTGACGAATTTTTAAAAACTCCAGAAAAAAAGAAATTTATCAAAGAAGGAAGATATGATGTTCTATTCACTCCAATGGCATTCGCAAATTTAATTTCTTATTTTGCAAATTTTTCTTCTGCATTTGCAGTTGACTCTGGTTATTCTTTTCTGGAGAATAAAATTGGAACAAAGGTTGCCAGTGAGTGTATGACAATATATGATAGTGGAATAGAAAAAGATGGGATTTTCTCTAGAAAGTTTGATGATGAAGGCATTTCAACCCAGAAAACTACTATTGTTGAAAATGGAGAATTGAAAACATATCTGCACAATTCCACAACAGCGTTAAAACATGATTGCGAAACTACAGGCAATGCGGGAATTATATCTCCAGTGCCTTGGAATACTGTGGTGGATGGAGGAGATTATAAAATAAATGAAATGATTGAGGATTTAAGTAATGCATTGCTTATAACAAATGTTTGGTATACAAGATTCCATAATTACAGGACAGGAGATTTTTCAACAGTTGCAAGAGACATTGCATTTCATATAAAAAATGGAGAAATTTCAGAAATTGTGAAGGGGATAAGAATAAGCGACAATATGGAAAGAATTTTGAAAAATGTTACATTTCTTTCAAAAGAAAAAAGACAGATATACTGGTGGGAGGTTGAAAACCCAGTTTTCGCTCCATATGCAGTTGTGAGAAATGTTTCTATAACAACTACAAATAGGTGAAATCACTCTACCTTTACTTCTACTTCATTCTCTTTTTCTGCAATCCATGGAATTTCCACTTCCGCTGTAGAAGATGGAGGTATGCTTATTCCTTCCACTCTATTTTTTTCTTTTCCATTCACCAAAACAATTATTTTTTTATTCTCAGCAGTTTTTTCTCCTACATTCCTCACTTTAACTTTTGTTACCACTCTCCTTCCTTCTTCAAATTCTTCAGGTTTATGGGATATTTCTGTTTCAAGAATCTCTCTTGGTTCCCTAAGTGTGATTAAGAAGTTTAACTTCTCACTTTTGCCTTTCTGAGGAGTTGCGATAAAATCTATTGAAGCCCATTCATCAGGCGGAGCATTTTCTGGTATTTTTACTTTTAGAGTTACTTCACCCTCTTCTTCTCCTTCCAGCAAAATTTCCTCTTTATCAATTTCTGTAAGCCAGTTCTCAGGTATTTTTCCCTCCGCTTTAAATCTATACCTCATACTCTTATCTTTTCCAACTATCAAATTCTTTACCCTTATAACAAACTCTGCAATTTTCCCTGGGGGCAATTCTCTCATCCTATCCTCACATTCAAGCAAAACAGTTTTTTCTGCTGTTCTGCCGAGATAGTATGCTATTATTAAAAGAACCGCAACTCCTATGATAAATAAAATTAAACCAATTGTGCTTCCTGACACTTCTTCCTTACCACTCACATAGTAGTATACTTCCAAAGTTGATTTTGCAGTGCTTTCTTCATCAGAGTTGATTGATTTTGCAGTGAGGGCAACAAGCTGAGTGGTTCCATTTGTTGCATTTTCAGGAACAGTAACTTCCACTTCTATATCTTCCTTGTCTCCAGCATTCAATGACAAACTATCTTTCTCCGCCACCGCATGCCACACACATGTAACAAATAAGTTATAGGTATCAAATAAATCTCCTGTATTTTCCACTGTAAAAACAAATTTTGCAGTTTTTCCTGGTTCAGCTCTCACACTCTCATTTTTTGCAGTAACCTTAACACCATATTCAAGAGGAACTACTGTTGTATTCAGCCATACTGAATCGCTTCCAGTATTCCCATGAGCAGTTATTGTCACATTAATATAATCGCCTTCAAAAGCATCTTCTGGAGCTTTTACAATAACATCAGTATAATTGAATGATTTTGCAGGTACAATTACTTCTTCATTTTCAAGCTCAATACTCCATTTATTTCCAGCATAATTTGAAGATAGTTGAACAAGATCCGCCAAATCTCCATTGTTGTATATTATTAAAGTGTAAGTCGCATTCTCTCCAGGTTTAACACCTTTCTCATTATCAAAGCACTGCAGGCTTATTCCTCCTGTTGCGTTGAAAGGAATGAGTGCATATGATTTTGTGTAGGCAGAATCATACAATAGGTTGGTTGCGAAAAATGGAGATAAAATGCTGAATGGGAAATATGAAAACAAATCAAAAGTTTTCTCCACTTTTATTCCCAAAGAATGACCCTCAGGGAGTATGTATTCTACATTATTCATACTGAAGGTTTGTGATGTTTGAGTTTCATTTCCTATAAATAAAATTGTTGTAGGGCGTGTTGATGCTATTGTGTCAATATTTCCAGATTGTGCAATATCAATAAGAGAAACTTTTATAACTCTTATCTGGAAAGGAAGAATCTCAGGTTGTATAAAAGATGCTTCTATAAAAACAGTTACCTTCACATCTCCATTTATCTTTGTTTCCTGGGCAAATGGAAGTGTCGCCCAAATTGCAGAGCCTTCATCCAAGTTTATAAAGGAAGAGACGCTTGATGTTGGTGGAGAATAATCCATTATTTTATACTCACTATATTCAGGATTGCTGTCATCATGTAAATAATAATAAGTCTCCTGTGCACAGGCAGATAAAATTAAGGTGAATAATATTAAATTGAATAGCAATGTGGTAAGCACTTTTTTCATATTAACGGAAATAATCAATGCTTATATAGATTTTGTTATGTATATTGGTTTTCAATAGAGGCATTTTTCATTGAATTTGCTGAATAAAGGCAATTCAGAAAGCAAAAAATAGAGACCATCCAATAATTCAGGTTTAAGCCCAGATTTTTTGTTTTAATTCCGTTGAATTTTGCTGAAGATTTAGCAAAATTTTGTTCAATACAAAATAAAAAATGAATGAAAAGATGGGAATTCTTTAATTTTCTCTATATTCCCAAATAATTGTTTATCTCTGGTTATAGCAATTTGTATCGTTCAGCGTAATTTCAGCGTAAATTTACAAATAAATTGCACCAAGCTTTATTTTTGAAATATTGAATGATGTTATGATGGCAAGCAATCAATATTACCCCTTTCAACTTATT
>DRIF01000149.1 GCA_011052825.1 Thermoplasmatales archaeon | reverse complement strand
TTCAAAAGTATGCAAGCTTATTCATGGTGTTCCAATAGCGTGCAAGAAATATGGCTTAGAACATAATAACAATCCAATAGAGAGGTATAACGAGGATGTAAAGCAACGCTACAAGATAATGCGTGGCTTTAAATCATTTGAATCTGCAGATGCTTTTCTTAGCTTGAGGAGAATAATTTACAATTTTGTCAGAGGGGATGAAACGAGAGCTATGAAAGCTGACATAGCTCTGGAGCTCGGATGTAACAGGTTAGAAAGCCTAATAAAATTTTGAAGAAAAGTGTATCACCTATTCTGAGGAATATCGCATTTGTTTTTTTGTCTTTAATTCTTGTTCGTTAGTTATTCATCAGGCACTGAGCATCGGTATTCCTTGCTCAAATCCTACCTTCATTTTCAACCCAGCAAGTATTGCATATATATTTCCAATATTATTCTGTAACATTGCATACTCACGTGGATAATCTTTGAGTGTATAAACCTTTAAAGCCTCTTCATATGCTTCCATTGCCTTATGGAAGTTCTCAGACATATCTGTTATCATTGCAAGATTTCTGTATGAAATTCCAATATTGTTCTGGACTGTTGCATATTCCAGAGGGTTATCCTGAAGTGTATAAACCTTTAAAGCTTCGTTGAAAGCTTCTATCGATTTATTTAAATTTTCCTCCTTTTCAGAATATGTTGACAATGTCCTATAAGTAATTCCCATATTAGTCTGTATCTCTGCATAATCCAATGGATAATCCTGCAAATTATAAAACTTCAGAGATTCCCGATAGGCATTTATAACATTATTGAGATTTTCTTCTTCCTTTGATATTTCAAAAAGTGTTAGATATATTTTTCCAAGTTCTTTATACAAGTTGGCATATTCTTCTGGATAAGTATCTAAGGTATAAACTTTTAATGCTTCTTTGTATGCATCTATAGCGTTCAAAAGATTTTCTTCTTTGTCTCTAATTTCTGATAAAATGCGATATAATCTGCCAAGATTGTAATTTACAGATACATATTCTTCTGGATGAGTATCTAAGGTATAAACTTTTAATGCTTCTTTGTATGCATCTATAGCGTTCAAAAGATTTTCTTCTTTGTCTCTAATTTCTGATAGAAGAGAGTATGTTATCCCGAGATTGTTGTTGATTAATGCATATTCTTCTGGATAAGTATCTAAGGTATAAACTTTTAATGCTTCTTTGTATGCATCTATAGAATTGTAAAAATTTCTTTCTTCCTTTGTTATCCCCGCCAAAACGCAATACGCCATCCCTAAATTATTTTGGGTTACTGCATATTCTATTGGGTTTTCATCCATGGTGTAAACTTTTAATGCAGAGTTATATGCTTTTATGGCATTTGAAAGATTTTCCTTTCTGATTTCTTCTTCCTCTATCCCATAAATTTCCTCTTCAACAACTTCTTTTTTTTCTCCCTTTCCTGTTTTCTTTGCGGTTTTCTTTTTATATTTTTCTTTCTTCATCTGCTTACTGTAATAAATTAAATTCCTTAAATCTTTCCCTTCCATTATACCCTCCTTAAAAAGAAAAATTTCTCCAATACGGTTTTGTATATATGCATACTTTTGGGGATACTCTTCCACCTGATAAACTTTAAGTGCATTCTTGAAATGTTCAACTGCCTTCAAAATATTTTTTTGTTTTTCTTCAATTTTTGATAACCTTGAATGCAATTCTCCCAAATTCTGCTGTATATGTGCATAATCTTCAGATGCTGAAATTCCCCCTATAAATTTGCTCATTATTTTAAAAATTTTTGATGCCTCCTCAAAAGATTCTATAGCGTTCAAAATATTCTCCTTCTCATTTTCAAATTCTGCCAGTTTCTGATATATTTTTCCAAGATTATTGTGAATGGAGGTGTATTCAGTTGGATGATCCTCTATTTTATATAATTTGAGGGCTTCATTGAATGATTGGATTGCATCATAATAAAAATTTTTTTTACCTGTTAAATCTCCATACTCCTTATATACCAAAGCAAGATTGTTATAAGCCATTGCAAGCTCGTTTAAATATCCCAATCTTGCATAAACTTCAATGGATTCTTCATACGCTCTTATGGCATCATCGAGATATATTTCAGAATTTGTTTCATGAGATAGTTTTCTATAAATAACTCCCAAGTTGTTTTGAATTGTGGCAAACAAATATGGATAATCTTTTTTTGTGAAAATTTTAAGTGCTTTTAAATAATTATTTATTGCCATATCATAATTTCCCTCACTCTGATTTTTCACTCCTTCCTCAAACCATTCTTGCGCCTGCTTCGTTGGTTGAACTTTTTCCTTGATTATTTCATCTTTTAAAGAGGGAAGAGGAATTCTGTGTTCGTGAGTTTCAGGGATACTTTCTTTTTCTTCTTTTATATTTTTATTTCTAGAGATTATAATGTAAACTAAAAGAAGGGCAAAAAGAATAATAAGTGAGAGCAACAGTTCTACTATCATTCCATTTTTCCTCCGTAACTTTTGAGAGTTTGGATTTTATTTTTAATTTCTCTGAACATTGTTTGAAGATACATATAGCCATCAATTTCTTTTTCTATTCTAAGAAATCTTTGATAAAAATTTAAAGCTTCCGAAAGATTTTCCTCTCTATTTTCCTTGAAAGATAGTTCATAATATGCATCTCCTATTGATTTTTGCAATATAAAATATTTTAGTGGATTTTTTTCATGGGTTCTTATTTTCAGAGCTTCTTTATATGCATTTATTGCCTTAATCAAATTTTCTTTTGCATTGTCAATGGAAGCAAGTTTCATGTATGCTGTGCCAAGGTTGTTTTGAGTGTTGGCATATCCCTCTGGATGAGTGTCGATTCTTCTTATTTTCAGAGCTTCTTTATATGCATTTATTGCCTTAATCAAATTTTCTTTTGCATTGTCAATGGAAGCAAGTTTCATGTATGCTGTGCCAAGGTTGTTTTGAGTGTTGGCATATCCCTCTGGATGAGTGTCGATTCTTCTTATTTTCAGAGCTTCTTTATATGCATTTATTGCCTTAATCAAATTTTCTTTTGCATTGTCAATGGAAGCAAGTTTCATGTATGACATGCCAAGATTGTTCTGGACAAGAGCATAAATTGCCCCACTTTTTTCTGGATCGCATGCTTCCAACGCCTTCTGATAACTTTTTATGGCTCTTACCAACTTACTCTTTATCTCATTAATGTTTTCAATCATTGAATATGCAGCAATAATATTTTTTTGATTCATCTCCAATTTATTAACAGGAATTATTCTTTAAATTTTTTGTATTCTACGACGCTGTGGATTTTGAAAATCCAAAAACCCCGTTAAAGTTAAAATTATATACTAATGTTTTTTAACATCTCATGAAAAGAATAGCAGTTATATTTCTTGCTTTTATTATGATTGGAATTTCAATTCCTGCAGAGGAAAATGTCAGGATTTATGAAAAGGCGGAAAAAGAAATGGCATCTACATTTAAAGGAGGTTTTGAAATTCAGTGGGAGAAGAGTTATGGAAAACTATGGTGGTGGTCTGCCCGCTATGAGGGAGCACAGCCTGTTGGAGATGCTGACAATGATGGAAAAAATGAATTGTTGATAGGAGGAAGAGACCCTTTTCTTAGAGTTATGAAATGGGATGAAAATAAAAAAATTTATTATGAACAGGCGAGGATAGTTGACCCTGTTTTTGGAATTGGATATGGCATATGGATTAAAATCGGTAAGGAATGGCGCAGAATCAGTCAGCCATTTGGCTCTGCAACAGGTTTTGGAATTGCAGATATTGATAATGATGGTAAAAATGAGGTAGGAGTTGCATGGGGGCGACATTTCTCAGCCTTCAAATGGGATGGTTCAGGATATAAAAAAATTGGCATGTATATTGTAGAGGAGAGTAAAAAATGGGGAACAACCCTTGACTGTATTATTGGTGATGCAGATAACGATGGAAAAAATGAGGTTGTTGTAACAGGAGGATATGAAAATGAAGCGTCTCTTATTTGCCTAAAATGGAATGGAAAAGAATTTGTTAAAGAAGGAGAATGGGGAGAATACTCAATTTATTTTCCTTGGATTGCAGATGTTGATGGAGATGGAAAAAATGAAGTTATAGTGGGGCATGGAAGAGAAGTTGTTGTATTAAAATGGAATGGAAACGATTTCAACGCCCATAAAATAGATGAATTTTCTTACCAAGTATTTGGATGCGTTGCAAAGGATAGCAACAATGATGGAATGAATGAAATACACGTAACATTTGGTTATCCAAGACTATGCATTTACCGATGGAATGGAAATGGCTATGAAAAAATATTTGATAAAAAATGGAATGGTGAGAAAGATACCATAGAGGCAATAGATGTTGGAGATGTTGATGATGATGGAGTAGCTGAAATAGCAGTTGGAACAGATAAGGTGCATATATTGGAATGGAATGGAAATAGCTATGACGAAGAGTATATTATAAATGAAACATATGGTCTGCTTGCTGTTACATGTGTTGGCGACATGGACAATGATGGGAAAATGGAAATAAATGCAGGAGCGGTTGGAGTAAATGAAGGAGAGGAATATAAAGCATGGATTTTCAAATATTATGAATGAAATTCGAGAAATGAACGGTAAAATTTAAGTTAAAATATGTATCCATGTTTTCATGAAGAAAGCAATTATTGTTATTGCACTTCTTCTCCCAATAGCATCTGCTTCTCCAGTTCATGAATGGAATGAAAATGTTGTATTCAGAAATATAAAAATGTATGCTCCTGCTGTTGCCTCTGGAGAGGATGGATACTATGGAGTACTCACTGAAGTGAATGTGACAATGATGAATGGTTCTGGAAATGTTTTTGTTGTTACATCTCCTTTAACGCAACTTGATATGCAGGGTTCAGCAAAGCTTGCAGTTGATGTCGCAGGAATGCTCACAGGAAAAGATGTAAGCAAATATGATTTCTTTTTTCAGGTCAAAGCAGAATCTCCAATTGTTGGAGGGCCATCTGCTGGAGGAGTGATGACAATTGCCTCCATTTGCCTGCTTCAAAATATTGATGCCAGAGACGATATTGTTATGACAGGAATGATAAATCCAGATGGAAGCATTGGTCCAGTTGGAGGAATACTTGAAAAGGGAGAGGCAGCAGGAGAAGCAGGAATGAAATATTTTTTGATACCAAAAGGGCAGGGAATTGAATATAAATTTGTTGAAGAAAGAATAGGCCCATTAGTTTTTTACAATAGAGTTGCTGTAAATGTTTCTGAGGAATTATATAAAAAATATGGCATAATTGTTAAGGAAGTTGAAGATATTAATGAAGCCCTTTATTATTTCACAAACTATACTTTCTATGAGGAAAAATCGGATAAGCCAATACTGACCTTTGAATATTATAAGGAAATAATGCAACCTCTTGCTGAAAAAATTTTAGAAGAGGCAAATGAAAGTTACAAAAAAGCAGATGAAATGTTCAAAAATTCAAATATTCCATTTGGATATCCTCTGAATAATCCATATGGATATGTTTCAAATGCCTTAAATAATGCAAAATATGCATTTCAGGAAGCAGAAACTGCATATAAAAATTTATTCTACTATTATAGCATAAGCAAAGCTTTCCAGTCAAAAATAGACTCTTTATTTGTCATATATGCCTGCAGATATTACAATGGAACAGGAATTGAGGAAATATATGGAAATGTTTCAAATGCTGTGGAAAATGCCTTGCAAAAGTCAGAAAATGAAGAGATAAAGGGTTTAGTTAGTTTGCAATGTGTAGGTGCAGCCCAGCAGAGAGCTTTAGATGCACTTGCTTATTTAAATAAAACTGGCTATAACAAATTAAATACACTGTATTATTTGGCTTATTCAATGGAGAGAAGCAGAACAGTTTATTGGTGGTTGAATTTAAGCGATAAATTTAATGAGAGTTATGAAGTGAATGATACATGGGTTGGCGCAATGGTTGAAAAATATTATGAATATGCACAGAACATAGTTTCATATGCTGAAATTCTCTCTGAGGAAACTGGTTATTCAAAACAGTTTGTTAATAAAGCGAATGAACTGCTCCAACTTTCAAATGAGCAAAAGCAGAAATATCCATCTGCAAGTTTGTTTAACTCTCTCGAAGCAATAGCAAATGCGAATCTGGCAATAGAAACGATTGGTCTAAAAGAAGATGATATCGGATATAAATTGAATAGAACAAGCCAGATGGCAAGCTATGCGATTCAGAAAGCAAGGAATATGAGCATAGAACCTATTCTTGCAGTAAGTTATGCAGAATTTGGAAGAAGCCTTGAGATGAATGAGGTAATAAAATCATTAACATATTATAAATACGCTTACATGATTGCAAATATGCTTTCACTGTCAAGTGGATACGAGATAAAGCAGATTTATAAAACTAATGAGCAATTTTCACAACATGAAAAAAATGAAGAAAAAGTTTCCCTGATAGAACCAATTTCCATTGGAATTATTGCATTCATTGTTGGAATTTCAGCTGGAATTATAATAGGAAAGGGAAAGAATGGGAGAAATAAAGGTAATAATACTGCTAATGAATATGATGACAGGGAAGATGAAATTAATTTTGAAGAAGAGAAGTTTGATTTTTAGCTTTGTTTATTAAAAAATTTCAGGTTTCTCTTTTACTTTAGAAAGTTTGAGACTGTCAAGTTAAGAAAAAATAGAAAAGAACATGAATGGTCGAGCTAATTTATCCTGTGAAAAGGAGGGGATAAACATGCTCGACCACCTAGTGGAATTGTTTGAGGAAAGAAAAATTTTTCGAAGAAAGAGAAAGGACTGGAAAATAAAAGCATTGGCTATCCTTATCTATTTTGCTGGTGTATCATACAGAAAAACCAGCAAAATTCTAAGAGATTTTGAGCGTTTTTCATATGAAGCCGTAAGGCAGTGGTATCATAA
>DRIF01000148.1 GCA_011052825.1 Thermoplasmatales archaeon | reverse complement strand
TCTCTGCCTGTTAACATAAAAGCAAACAATCCTCCCTCGAAGCCAACAATAAATGGACCAACATCTGGAGAGGCAGGAAAAAGTTATACCTATACTGCAACATCAACAGATCCAGATGGAGATAGAATATACTATTGCTTTGACTGGGATGATGGAAATGAGATGTGCACTGATTTAGTAAATTCAGGAGAAAGTGTTCAGATGTCACATACATGGCAGGAAGAGGGAACTTATATCATAACAGTTACTGCAACAGATGAAAATGGAGCAACAAGTGAACCAGCTACCTTGCAGGTAAAAATGCCATATGTTTATTCCGCAAATCCTGTGAAAATAGTAAAACCAAGAAATGGAATATATCTTTTCGGCATAAAAGTTATGCCAATAATAGGTCAGGTTGTAATAGGAAATATTAAAGTTGTAGCAAGGGCAAACAGCGACATAAAAAGAGTCGAATTTTTGCTTCCAATGACTTGCGGATGCGGGCTGGAGGTCATGCACATAGATACATCATCACCATTTGAATGGGAATGGAATCAGGATTATAATGATGATGAGGTTAAAGATGAGGGATTTACACAGATATATGTAGATGCATATGATTCTGAATGGAATGAATATAGAGAAAGCATAACTTTGTACAAGGTGAAAATATGAAAAGGTTAATTCCTCTCCTCCTAATTTTTTTATTTTCAATGTCAAATGCATTTTCAATAGAAAAAATCTACTGGAAACCTGAAAATCCAGAACCTGGAGATGACATAACAGTATATGTGGAGATAGATGGAAATGCATCTTCTGTTATTCTCCAATGGTGTATAGGAGATTTATGTTTCTTCCCATCAATGGAAAAAAATGGAGATGTTTGGCAAACTGTAATCCCTGGAGATAAAGTAAGCAAGGGAACTATAGAACTGAATGTTACAGCAGAAAACAGTGAGAAGGTTTTCAAAAATGCAGAGATAACAGTTAAGGAAAAAAACACGCCTGGATTTGAATTATTCTTTGCATTCATTGCAATAGCATTGATAAGTATTAAAGTCAGAAAAAGATTATAATTACATGAAAAGGTATCTACTAATAACTGTCATCTTCATAGCAATTTTTGCTTTTGCAAAAGCCAGAGGCAACATTTTCTGCGAGGAGATGACAGCAACAAACTGTCATGCATGCCCTGCTGTATCTGATATTTTGCACGAGATTTACAATTCTGGAGATTATCCATTCTATTATGTTTCAATGGTGACAGATAAGAATGATGAGGCAAAAGAGAGAGCGGAATATTATAACATTATTGCCTATCCAACAACCATATTTGACGGAGGATATGAAGTTATTTTTGGTAAGAAAGATAAATCTTTCTTTGAGAATGCAATAGAAAATTCTTTGCAGAGAAAGAGGGTGAATATAAAACTGAGCTTAGATGTTAAATGGGTTGGAGAAAATAGAATAGAGATAAGCTACAATATAAAAAACAATGAAAATGAAAATTACGAAGGATTTTTCAAAATTTATGTAGTTGAACCAACTTCAAGATGGAAGGATAATGAAGGAGATTACTATCATTTTGGCTTTCTCAGTTTTGCAAAGGAGGAGATAATAAATATAAATGCCGGTGGAGAAATAGCAGAAAATGTTATATGGAATGCTTCAGAGCATGGATATGAAATAAGCAGGGATAATATAATGGCAATAGCTGTGGTTTTCAATAAAGAAGGAAATACAGGATATTCAGACCCCCCAGAAAATGAACATTCATTTATTGCACATTATGTTGATGCATGCACCGCGGAAGAGCCAGCGCCTGATTCTCCCCCTCACATTGAATTTCTGAAAATGCCAGGAAGCATTGTAGGATATACAAATGTTAGTTTTGAGTGGGAGGGAAGCGATGATTATGGCGATGTTCTTTTTTCATATAAGTTGAAAAATTATGAAGCAGAATGGCATGAATGGAGTAATGTGAGGGAAGTAAGTTATTCAAATTTGCAGGATGGTGAATATGAATTTTTTGTGAGAGGTAAGGATAATGTAGGGCAGATAACTACAATAAGCTACCGCTTTTCAGTTGATACTTCCAACCCAAGAGTTATAGAACATTCTCCAAAAGCAAATGAAAAGGGAGTTCCAGTTCAGACAAAAATAAGAATAAAATTTTCTCATGAAATGAATAAAAGTTCAGTTGAGAAAGGATTGAAAATAGAACCTTCTGTTCCATATACAGTGCAATGGAAAAATGGAAATGAAATTTTTATATATCCACAGGAACTTGAATATGAAACTGTGTATACAGTAAAAATAAGGAATGCATATAGAACAAGTGGACAAGTTATGCCAGAATATTCCTTTTCATTTGAAACCTCTTCAAAAGATACCACGCCTCCACATATTATATATGCTAAGCCCCTTAATGGAGAAATAGAGAATTCAATTGAAATAAAATTTTCTGAACCCATGGATACACTCCTTCATAATGCATTAAAAATTGAACCATGGGTTAAATATAAATACAATTGGGAAGAAAATGATACCCTTCTAAAAATAAACTTTTTTGAATACATTCCTGGTTCATACAAAATTTTTATAACAAATTTCATTGCAGATAAATATGGAAATCCACTGGAAGAAAATTTCTCTTTTTATGCATACATAACTAAACCAAAAATTATATATAAAAGCATTGAAGATGGAGAGAAAAATGTTGAAGTTCATACAACACTTGAATTGGAATTTTCTCATGAAATGAATAAAAGTTCAGTTGAAAATGCGTTATCAATATCTCCACAGGCAAACTATACAATTTCATGGAGTAAAAACAAAATTTTTATTAAAATGGAACTTGAAAAAGATAAAACGTATAGAATTTTTATATCCAAAAATGCAGAGGATAAAAGAGGAATTTCAATGGAAAATGACTTCTTTTTAAATTTCTCAACCATAGAGAATATAAAAAGGGAAATAGAAATAAATGAAACACCTTCATTTGGTTTTGTGATGTTTGTTTTTGCAATTCTGATTGTTATTAAAAAATTAAAAAAGGACTCTTTCCATTAGATAGGCAGTTGAACCATCGGTATAAAAATCTTCTATCTTTCCTTTTATTTTAAATTTCTGCTTCTTGTAGAAATTTATTGCTTCTTTATTGTCGCTTCTAACTTCAAGAACAACTTTCCTTGTTTCTGGATATTTAATTAGCAATTCTCTAAGAAGAGATTTTCCTATTCCTTTCCTCCTAAATTTTTTGTCAACTGCAAGCATCAATATTCTCAATTTTTCTTTTCCTTCTTTTATTGACACTATGAAGCCAACAACCTTTCCATCTCTTTCTGCAACCATAAATCCTTCGGGATTAATCTGCCATAAATAGAGAAGAAAATCAATACTATAATTTTCCTGCAGAGATTCATCTGCAATTTTTGCAACTTCTTCCAAATCCTCATATTCAAAATTTCTTATTGCCATTTGAAATTAAAATCAAGAGCATCTGTTGGACATATATCAACACATTTTCCACATCTTATGCATTCTGTGCTTTTATTCTTGTATGGCATTTCTATTTGCATAGGACATATCTTCGCACATTTAAAGCATTTTACGCATTTCTCTTCATAATAATTAAGCTGAAGAAAGCTTATTTTATTAAATGGAGCCATCATCGCTCCCACAGGGCAGAGATGCCTGCACCATCCTCTTGTCATTAAAAATATCAAAACAAAAAATCCTGCTGTTATGAGCATCTTGGGAAGGAAAAATTCTGTGAATGTATATCCATATGGATTTATTATTAAGTGGGGAACAGTTGCGGTTAAACCTCCAATAGGGCATATTTCCGTATACGCAAGTCTTTCTGTAATATAGCAGGCGGGAGGTATTAAAGCAAGAATGACATATTTTAAATATCTCACCTTCCTGTCCATCTCCCTTTTAATTTTTCTTCCCTTAGTCAAATCCTGAAGAAATCCAATTGGACATGCCCATCCGCATGCTGCTCTTCCAAATATAACGCTTGCAAAGCCAATTGCACCTACCAGATATACTAAAATATACCATGTTCTGTCTGCAAATGCATGTTCAAGCACTCCAATTGGACATGCCATAAGTGCAAATGGGCTTTCCCAGCAGTAAAAGTATGTATATATAAGTCCTGTTGAGCCAAAAATGAATGCTGTATTTGTTATAAAAAGAAATGAGAATTGAGAAACAATCCTTTTCTTCTGCAATCTCCCACTATATCTTTTTAAAGCTATAAATGCTCCAATTATCATTGGAATGCATATGTAGGCGAAGGGGCAAGAAGGGCAGTTAAGGTTGCATACCACCATATTTTTCCTCCCTTGCTTTCTCCAATATATTTATGAGTTCATTTATATCTGGTCTTCCTCCCTCTCCATTTGCTTCTCCAGAAAAAGCATACCAGTAAACTATTCCATTTTTTTCAAAGAGAATAACAGTTGTTGGCGTTCCTGTGCCTCTGTCAGATGTGTATAAAGTTATTATGCCTCCTTTTTCATCATATGGTTGATTTATTGAAAAAAGTTTTGCATAACTGAAGTTTTCTGTGAAACTTCCATTTTCCTCACTACCTTTAACAATTCCCGCTTTTTTCATTGCATTCCACTGCAATTCACATGGATGGCATGCAGGTCCCCAGAAAAAGAGCATAACAATCTTTTCCCTACTTTCATTAACAAGCCATGAAGGATGAGGAGGTATTCCACTCATTTTATAACTGCTTGGATATTCAACCCAGAAATTTTTAAACTTCTCTGCTTTTGGTTCCATTGCAATGCATCCCAGACAACGGGCAATATTCAATGCTTTCACCTTTTCATATTCAAAGTAAATACCTGCAGAAAGTATTATTAAAGTTACTATAAGGAAAGCAATCTTTTTCATCATATCCCTATCTGCAGAGGATTTAATATTTTTTTTATAAGTGCTACTGCAGAAAGAGAGGCAAGATAGCTTGTGCTTGGGTTCTCTGGACTAGGCAGGTTTTCCACCTCTGCTCTCAATCTTCCAAATTTCCCGTGAGCAAGAATTTTATGGCTGTTGAACTTTATCACAGGATCTGCAACAACCTTTATCCTTGTCCTTTCAAAACCAATCCCTGCCAAGGAGAGGCAGGCGGCAACATTTATATTCCTCGGAAACATTTTTATTGCCTCTCTTGCATTTCCCTCAAATAAAATCTTCCTCTTATCTATTTCTTTTCCAAATGCTTCAGGAGATTTTGTTGTTACAAGAGTTACCTCATCAAGTCCTCCAATGCTTGCTGCTTTTATGCCGTCAAGCCCTGCAACAGCTCCGGATGGAAGATAAACCTTGCATTTATTCTTTTTTGCCTTTTCTATCAGCCTTTCTCTAAAATCATCGTCAAAAAGTGCCCCTATTGTCATTATAATCAAATCTTTTTTTGCATCAATTACTTTTTCAGCATATTCATAAACTGCTTTTTGTGAAGCTGATTCAAGTACAATGTCAACCAATGGCAAAAATTCTCCAAACTTCTTGAATTCTGCCTTTTCAATTTCCTCCTCCAATTTTTTTGCCTTTTCTGTTTCTATGTCATATAAATAAATCTTTTCTATTTCATCTATATTGCCAGATGCTCTTGCAACATGGCTTCCTATTGCTCCGCACCCTATTATCCCCAATTTCATTTAAAATATATATTGAGATAGATATAAATAGATAACTGGAATGGATATCCTTCAGACAACAATTATATAGGGGTTTACCTTAATTAAAATATGAAAGTTTGTATTGCATATGATTCCAAATATGGAAATGGGAAAAAATGTGTAGAATATTTGCATCACATACTCAATATGAGGGGACATTCATCAGAAATCGGGCATATTGATGAAATGCATTTGTTACCCGAAGCAGAAATATACATTTTCAGCTCTCCAACTCATATGGGAAGTGCTACAAGAAAAATGAAAAAATTTTTGAAAAATATTAATGGCAAGGAGGGAAAGGAATATGCTTTAATCACAACATGCATTGACCTAAAAAACCCAGGAACAAAAACTCTGACAAAAATGGAATACATCCTCAATAAAAAATACATGAGGAAAGTATGCAATGGGATAAAAATAAAGGTCAATGGAATGAAAGGACCTTTGGAAGAAAATTATAAGAAAAAAATCGAGGATTTTTACTCTCTTATTTTTGGTTTAAAAAATAACAATTTTCTTCCATAAACATATAAATATCTCCATAAACATATAAATATATCATTTCATTAACCAGTGATGGATGACATAGATTTATATCTGAGAGAGGATTTAGGAGAAGAAGGGGATATAACATCAAATGCTTTATTCAGTGATGAAGAAGGAATTGCTTATATAAAATCAAACAAAAATTGTATTCTTGCAGGCGTTGAAGAAGCGGTTGAAGTTTTCAGAAGGTTGGGTTGTAGTGTAAAAGAATTAAAAAAAGATGGAGATGAAGTAAAATCAGGAGAAAAAATTATGGAAATAAATGGAAAGATGAAGAGCATTCTTGCAGGGGAAAGATTATCATTAAACTTTATATGCAGAATGAGTGGAATAGCAACTTTAACAAATGAACTAACCAAAATATGCAGAAAGAAAAATCCAAAAATAATGATAGCAGCCACCAGAAAAACGACGCCTGGCTTCAGAAAGTATGAAAAAAAAGCTGTTGAGATTGGTGGAGGGTATGCACATCGCATGGGTTTATATGATGGAGTGCTTATAAAAGATAATCATTTAGTAAGCATTCCAATTAGGGAGGCTATAAGAAAAACAAAAAAACTGGGAAGAGAAGTGGAGATAGAGGTTGAGACAGTTGAAGATGCTTTGATAGCCGCTGAAGAAGGGGCAGATGTAATAATGCTTGACAATATGTCTCCTGTTAAAGGTAAACTGGCATCAAGTAAAATAAGGGAGATAAATCCAGATATAAAGATAGAAGTTTCTGGGGGAATAACACCTGAAAATATAACAAATTATACTTTTGCTGACAGAATTTCTCTCGGATGGCTTACACACTCCATAAAAAGCAAAGATTTCTCACTTGAAATAGAGAAAGTTCTGTAGAATTCAACCAAATAACCTTTTTATTTCATCATAAGGTGCATCTGTTTTGAACGCATCTGACATGAAATGAGTTTTCCCTGCTTTATAACCTTTATTTTTTAATTTTTTTATTAGCCTTTCTATTTTTGGCTGTGCGGTCTTGATTTCCTTTGCAATATATCTGGTTTCATAGTATAATGGTGGCAAAGATTCTTCTTCCTTAAAATGGGCAAGCATTTTTTTCAATTTCTCTTTTTTATTCAACTTTTTTTTGTCAACTATCTGTGAAATTTCATCAATAACTTCCTTATCATAAATTTTTCCTATCCATAATGGACCAGCTATGAAAGATTTATCTAACTCATCATATTCGAATAATTTCCATCCATTCTTCCATCCAACCCATCCAACATTTTTTATGTTCTCGTTGGATTTTCTCGCTCCCTTCTCTATTTTTGCATAAACCCTGAAGAAATGACCATATGAATATCCTATCAATGGCTTAAATGAATAATCGAAGCTTCCTGCCTGCCTCGCCATGTATCCAATCAAAATTCTTAGACCAGCTTCTTTTACTGAATGTTTTTTTAATGGAATTGCCTGATATTTTCTTATGCATGCCTTGTCGAAAGCCCCACAGAGTGTTGCAGTATCTGTTGCAGTTATTGAAATGTAGGTTAATTTCTTTAGTGCCTTAAAAATGCATGAAAGGAAGGGTATTGGAGAGCCATAAGGGTCTATATCTATATAATCATATTTTTTTTCTTGCACAACAGAGCAAAAATGTTTGTTATAAACGTATGCAGATACACCATTAATTTCAACATTTTTTTTTATAATCTCATATGATTTTGGATTGCAATCGTTTATATGCATTTCAATGTCCCCATCAACTTCCCTTGCTATTCTTATACCTCTTATTCCAGATGACGCAAGACCATCAAGAAATTTTTTCGCCCCTTTTTTAGCTATATACCGACAGAATAAAACATTCAAATCTCTGTCTATCTCAAGAACAGGGTTGTAAAAACCTGCATGTTTTCTTCCTGGTCCACTGTAATCATGAAATTCTTCCAGAAAAATTTTAGTTTCTCCTTCAAAAACTAAGGTCGCCATTCTTCCTTCAATAACTTTTCTATTTTATATGGCAGAAAATTTCTGTTAATTGATGTTATTTCCAGAATTCTCACGTTGCTCATATTTCTTATATCCTGAAGTAAAGAATCTCTGGATTTTTTGTGAAGTGTTAACAAAACAGGTTTTTCACATTCAAGAGCTTCTCTAACGGTTTCCTTAAATTTTTTGCTCTCCAATTCCATCTTACCTACTTCATCAATGACTACTATATCAATCTCTTCTTCATATATTGCTTTTTCAATTGCAGGTATTCCAAAATTGTTCAGAACCCTCAAATCAACTTTGTATTTTCCAACTCTATAAGGTGTATCAAAGTTAACGTGAGCAAAAATTTTTTCTTCTTTTGTTATCCAATCGATAATTTTGAAACCAACTCTCACACCATTTTCTTCTATGCTTTTGGTTATCATCCCTCCAAAATTATATATATCCTCCAACCTACCTATAACTTTTATAATTCCCTCAGTTTTTCCAACCCTTGGTGCCCCAGTTATACCTATTTTTGGTATTAAACTCATCTCAACTATGTATATATAATCTAAATTTAAAAACTATGTTTACTTTTGCAAAATTTGTAGAAATGCTTAAATAATCAAAAGCTTTGAAAAAGATTGCAATGCTCATAGTATTTGATATGGATGGTATATTCATAGAGGAAAGGAGTTCTTGGAAAATTATTCATAAAAAATTTGGGATTGACAATTCAGATTTGGTTCAGAAATATATCGATGGTGAAATAAAGGATAAAGAATTTCTGGATGGGGATATAAAAAGGTGGAGAGAAAGAGGAATTAAAAGAGAAGATATTGTAAGAGTATTTAATGAAATTCCCCTAACAGAAGGAACTGAAAAATGTTTGCAATTTTTTAAGGAAAGAATGCATACAGCAATAATTTCTGGAGGAATTGATTTGCTTGCAAATAGAATAGCATCATTTGGCATTGAACATGTTTTTGCAAATGGAATAGAATTTAAAGGAGATGTACCTTGGAGAGGAATATTGAGAGTGCCAATAAGAAAGAAAGATATAATTTTAAAAGATTTAATTAAAAAATTGGATCTGGAAAGAAAGGATGTTGTTGTGGTAGGAGATACAAGATATGATTTGGGAATGTTTGAAATTGCTGGAATCTCAATCGCATTCAATGCAAAGGAAGACATAATAAAACATGCAGATTTTGTAGTTAAAAAAAGAGATTTGAGAGAGATAATCAAAATATGGAAAAATAATTTTGAGGCATGATTTAATATCTCAATTCTGCAAAATTTCTATTGCATTTTTAATTAACTTCTCACATTCCTTCACTTCTATATAATTGATTTCTTTCTTGTTAAGCAATTTTTCTCTTCTTTTTATTATTTTTAGCATAGCCCTGTAAGTTTTTTTATTTATCAGTCTAAGGGCAAACAGTGTGAGAACTATCTGTTCATATTTTAGTTTTTTTATTTTTTTCTCATCTATTTCAATTCCGTTAATTTCAAAATAATCTTCTATTTTATCCATTCCATATCTTTTTAAATATTCTGTAGATAATATTATTCCCTTAACCCAATTTTTATTATTAATTGTTAACTGTAAAACTTCTAAATGGTTTAAACCTGTGAGATTTTCCATTGTAAATCCCTCATTCAATTAACTCACAATAAAAAAACCTTCATTTATATATTTTGTGAAAAATTTTAAATAACAACACATTCTACTTTCAATGTGATGAACGAACCCTTTCTGAGGGGAAACCCTGTGATGAAGATCTTGAGTGCTGACTCAATTCTTCCTTCAATTTTGATATTAAGTTTACAGGTTCTGCATCAATGTTATCTATAATTGATTTGTATATGCTTACCAAATCTCCAGTGTAAAGTAATGAAACTGCTCTCGAAAAATCATTTTTTCCAACAGAAAATACCTCCACTACTTTGGCTTTTTCTTTATAAGTCTTTTTCATGAAATCGAATCTTTTCTTTATTCTGCCATCCTCATTTCTATTTCTCAAAAATATACATGTGAAATTTCCTAACTTTCTTTCCCATGCCTCTAGTTCATTGTGATTGCATTCTGGAAGGCAAAAGCTAAAGGATGGCATTTTTGCATTTTCATTTAACTGCTGGTGCCATCGCCTTGCTATGGCTGATGCAAATCCATGCCCATATATTATAGGAATTCCCTCTATTTCATGGGCAATTTTCTCTGCAACTTTTTCAATCTGATTCCTGTTGCTCTTTATCAAGTAAATTGCTTCTTCAATGTTTATTTGAGATAAAACATTCATTTTTGACAGGAGTTTTGCAAGAGGGAACAATAGATAAGCTATTGCCGCCCTCGGTTGCATTCCAGATGGAATAATTATTTTATTTTCTGCCATCTCTGAAAGCTTCCCCCCAGAAGTTATGGCGAGGGTTTTACATTTTTTTATTGCTTTTTCAAAGCATGTGAGGGTTTCTTCTGTATTTCCGCTATAGCTTATCGCAATGAAAAGCGTATTTTCATCAATAAATGGAGGGATTTCATAATCCCTTAAGACAAAAAATGGAATCTTTGAAAAATGTTTGAGTATATCACCAGATATGGCAGAACCACCCATCCCAGCAACAGCAACGTTTTTTATTCCCTCAAATTCAAAATCTAATTTTAATTTCAAAGATTCTTCAGCCTGTTCAGGAAATTTTTTGACTGTGTCAAGCATATAAAGAAGTTATAAATGAATATATAATTTTATTCAATTTTCATCTTCGGCAGATACAGATTTACCATTTTTAAATCTGTATTTTGTTATTGTAAGAGCTCGGCAATAACAAATTTTCAATAAAATAGTTTGTTTTGCTGCTGTTATTGCGGTAAAAATGCATGATGATCTGAAAAACAAGCAAAAATACATCAAATCAATTCTTTTCAAATCTAACCAATTTATGAATAAAAGCAATGATTGAGCAAATGTTAAGTTAAATATGCCACGCTAATGAGATTATCCGTTACACCATTTTGCAATCTCGTTAATGCAACCAAGTTTAGAGCTAACAAACATAGCG
>DRIF01000147.1 GCA_011052825.1 Thermoplasmatales archaeon | reverse complement strand
TATATCAAAATCATCTGCATAAATTATTTCATTTCTAACTGCATTGTATAATGCAGGATATAAATGAATGGAGAGAAAAACAACATGCTTTCCATCTTTAATGCCCATGCCAATATTATAATCAAACCAATCTGAAGGATAAAATTCATCTTTTTCATATATTTCTCCTTCCTCAATTTTATATTCATTTGTTTGCATATTTAATGGCAATGGTGGCATTGCGGGAACAATTTTTTTGTTTATGTGAATTGTTTCAACATTTTTTGCTTTTACTTCAACAGAATTAATTTTTGTTCCTGCTGGAAATTTATAAACTTTTGTGTAATATGGAAGCATTGGATATCCAGCATGATGAATATAATTACAACCTTCTATCTCAATCGTGGAATATTCTCCTTCCTCATTTATTGAAAAATCTTTGAAATTTTTATGGGGAGAAATTGAAAATCCCTTCTCATTTGTTGTAAAACTTCCAAAAATAAACAGCATAATAACCAGTGAAACAACAAACTTTTTCATAATTTAAATCCTTTTTTTATTTAAATTTATTCCATTTTCAGTCCATGTTTCTTATTACTTCTTCAGCCATATCAAGAGTTGATGAATTTCCACCCATGTCATATGTTCTTACCTTTCCTTCTCTTATAGTTGTTGCAATTCCATTCTCAAGCTTTTCAGCAAACTTTTTTTCTCCAAGCCAGTCAAACATCATTTTTACAGAGAGTAGCATTGCAGTAGGATTCACAACATACTTCCCGGCATATTTTGGGGCGGAGCCATGCGTTGGTTCAAATACAGCATATTTATCTCCTATATTTCCACTGCATGCAAATCCCAAACCCCCCACAAGCTGTGCAGAAAGGTCAGATATTATGTCTCCAAACATATTTGAAGTCACCAGAACATCATAATTCTGTGGATTTTTCAACAACCACATTGCCATTGCATCAATATTTGCTTCCCCATATTCTATATCTGGGTATTCCTCCTTTAATTTTCTTGCCTCATCTATCATCATTCCTGAAGTTTCTCTTATAACATTTGGCTTTTCAACAACTGTTACACTTTTTCTTTTATTTTCTTTTGCATAGTCAAATGCTTTCTTTAATATTCTCCTGCATCCCTCCCTTGTAAATATTCTTAGCGATATTGCCATTTCATCTGAAGGAATTTCTTTAAATTTTTGCATTTTTGGATGAATTTCTATTGCCTTTCTCACTTCATCTGGAACAGGATAAAATTCTATACCAGCATAAAGCCCCTGAGTATTTTCCCTGAAAACAACTAAATCAATGTCGTCTCTGTAATTTAGAGGGTTGCCCTCATATGCTTTGCAGGGGCGAACATTTGCATATAAATCGAAAAGCTGACGAAGTTTTACAATTGGACTGAAGTATTCAACTTTGCCCTTCAAATATTCTGGAAGTTCTTCCTGCGCCTCCTTTTTGGGCTTTGAAGTGATTGCGCCAAATAAAGCACAATCTGTTTCTTTTAGGAGTTCAATTGTTCTGTCTGGCAAAGGATTTCCTTCTTTTTTCCAGAATTCCCATCCAATATCTCCATATATATATTCAGCGTCAAATTCTAATGCATTCAGCACTATTCTTGCTGCTTCCATAACATCTTTTCCAACTCCATCTCCAGGTAATAAAGCAATTTTATATTTCATTTTCACCCCTCATTTTTATGAATTCCATCAAACCACCAGCATCTATAATTTTTGTTAAAAAATGTGGAAGAGGTTTCACCTTCAATATTTCTCCACTATCCAAAATTTTTATTTCTCCTTCTTCCGTGTCAATTTCTATTTCATTTCCCTCCTCAATTTTATCTGCATTTTTACATTCAATAACTAATAACCCCTGATTAACTGCGTTTCTGAAAAAAATCCTTGCGAATGATTTTGCTATGACGGCAGACATCCCAGCATATTTAAGACATGTTGCCGCCTGCTCTCTGGAAGAACCACATCCAAAATTTTTTCCAGCAACAATTATTTTCGCATTTTTTACTTTCTCCAAAAAATGAGTATCTATATCTTCCATTGCATGCTCAGCCATTTCATTGGGGTCTATAATCTCTAGGTATCTACCAGGAAATATGACGTCGGTATTTATATCATCGCCATATTTTATTACTCTACTTTTTATCTTCATTTAAAAGGGAAATGGAAGGTGATTTAAAATATTTACTCATTGAAATTAAAATATGCAATAACCTTTAAATAGACGTAAAATCTTTCTTAATGATAGCATGGAGGAGATTTATGGAATTGAGGAGTTTAAAGCAAATTTTAGGAAAGTAATTGAGGAAATAGATTCATTTGTAAAAGGAACTCATAAAGAACAGGAAACTCTAGAAAGGTTAAGGAAGCTTTTTTCAGAGGAACAAATAAAAAGAATAGAGGATTTGATAGAAATAATGAAAAAGAGAGCAGATGATGCAGAAGGGAGGGCTTTAGCTGCACTCCAAGAAGCTGAGAGATATAAGAGCGAGCTTGAAAAGGAAAAAATAAGATTGGAGAAACTGTGGGATGTATATAAAAAACAGGAAGACGAGATAGTACAAAAAGATGAACATATAAAAGAAATTGAAGAAAAGTTAAATGAAAAAGAAAATGAAATAGAAGAACTCAAAAGACAGATTGATGAAATGGAAGAATTGAAAGAAAAACATGAAATGCTTGACATAGTAAAGAAGGAACTTGAAGAAAAAAGCAAGGAACTTGAAGATTTGAAAGTTGAAATTGTTAAGGAGAAAAACAAAAGAGAGAATCTCGAGAGAGAAGTGGAGGAACTGAGAGCTTATGTTCCATACAAAAAACAGGCGGAAGAATTGATGGAGCAGGTTAAAGAACTTGAACAGCTGAAAGAATTGGTTAAATACAAGGAAAGATTCAAAGAGATAGAAGAATTATATAGGAAAGAGCAGGAAAGGCTTGCTAAACTGTTTAAGAAATATGAAGAATTAACAAAGGAATATGAGGAAGCTAAAGAGAAGCTGGAAAAATGGGAAAAATGGTACAATGAAAATAAGGAATACATAAAGATGGCATCAAATGCATTCAGTAAATTCAAACTCCCAGAATAGTCACCTTCTTTCTAAATCCTCTCCCCCATAAAATATATTTTGTATTGCAGAATACAAATCTTCCATTCCTTCCCATGTTATGGATGATATTGGGATTAAGTTTATTTGTGCCTCCATTTCTTTTATAACATTCATTATTCCTTCATTTAGCTGTGAATACATAGAACTTTTATTCATTAATTCTTCATACAGAGAATCTGGATTTTTCCCCCATTCAACAATCATTTTCAAAGCTTCCTCATCAATCATATCTATTTTTGTAAGCAGGTTAACTGTTGCTGTTCCAAGTCTGAATTGAGTTACCGCAGATAACATTAATTGAGATACAAAATTTGCTGGAGTAGTTGAAAGAGATGGTTCTATTAAAAATGCAATGACAGATTTTTCAACTCCAAATTGCTCAACTATAACTTTTCCTGCGCTTCTGAATGCAAATAATTCAAGCTGTCCAGGTGTATCAAACAGCACATAATCAGCTCTGTACTCTCTAATTCTTTCTTCCAGTTCTGAAGCATTTAATGCAAGCATATCTGCGCATACCACCTGCGCCCCATTTGGCCCAAGGTTATATTCCTTCATTACTTCTTCAAGTGAAATCCACTCTCTAATATCAACTTCCGGAGAATATGGAATTTTTTTAACTCCTGGATCAAGATTAACAGGTATTGCATCATATCCGTTCCTCTTACACCATTCATTGAATGAATGGGTTACTGTGCTTTTTCCAGAACCCGCAGTGCCTACAAAATAAACGTATATCATATCAACTCCTTATCATTTTCATATGATTTATTCTCTTCTGTATTAGTTTTTGTGTTCCAATATCATGTCTTATAAAAATCTCTCCATTTACATGTTTTAAACTCTCCTCACATATTTTCTCTGCATCTTCAATCTCATCTGCTATCCCCACAACTGCCAAACTTCTTGAAGTTGTTGTATATATTTTTCCATTTTCTTCATTTACTGATGCATAGAAGAGATGCCCTCCCGCCTTCTTTACTTCCCTTTCGTCAACTCTTATTTCTTTCCCTGCCTCAGGTTTTATTCCATATCCTTTTGGAACAACATATTTGCAAACTGTGCTTTTGTTTTCAAAACTTATTCTTTTTCTATTCAGTTTTTTTTCAATCATTGCCATACATATATCAACAAAATCTGTTTTTAACAAAGGAAGAACATTCATTGCTTCGGGATCTCCAAATCTTGCATTTATCTCTATTACTTTAACTCCATCACCTGTTAAAATAAATTGACCATATATAACTCCCTTATATTCTCTTCCCTCTCTATTCAATCCTTCAATTATTTTTTGCAGTATTGTTGCACCCTCCTCATAATCAGATTCTGTCATAAATGGTAGCAAACCGCTTTTATGGCTGTAAGAACCCATCCCTCCTGTGTTTGGTCCTCTGTCATCAGGAAGCAATCTTTTATGGTCTTGAACAGCAGGCATTGGATATATTGTTGAGCCGTCGCAAAATGCCTGCAAGGTAAATTCTTCTCCAATAACTTTTTCTTCAATCAAAACTTTATTTTTCCCTCCAATACCTTTTTCAATAACTTCCCTTGCATAGGATATAGCTTCTTCTATATTTTTTAAATGGTCTCCTGCAACCTTTACTCCTTTCCCTCCTGTAAGTCCAATTGGTTTTACTGCAACATTCCCATCAAGCATTTCAATAAATTCTCTCGCCATATTTATGTTTGAAAATGTTTTGCATTTCACGCTTCCTCTTATTTTATATTTTTCCATTATTTTTCTCATAAATTCTTTATTTGTTTCAATTTCTGCTGCTTTTTTAGATGGAGAAGCAACTCTTATGCCATTTTCCTCTAAAACATCTGTCACTCCCACCTCCTCCGGCGCCTCAGGACCTATAATTGCCATTTCTATTTTTTTATTCAGAGCATATTCGAGGACTTTCTGTGCATTTCTTTCATCATGCAAAAAATAATCTTTTGCAATTCTTTTTATTCCTGGATTCAAGTTTTTCATAAAAGAGTAGAGTTCTGCGTCGCTTTTGTTGACAGCTGTGCATATAGCGTGTTCTCTTGCTCCTCCTCCAATAACTAAAACTCTCATTAATGTTAATAAAAATGGGATATAAATTTTTATTTTAATTCCTCAATTTCTTCTACTCTGCCACTTTTTATGTATTCAATTAGTTTTTTACCTGCCCCCTTCACCTCTTCACTTATTTCTCCATACATACTTTTTGGTTGTATGCCTATTAAATGAACTTTTGAATGAAAGAGTTCTTCAATATGAGACATGAAAAGTGAAAGAGGTATAGAATGGGTTGAAAAGGATGCCCTTCCTATTTTTTCTTTTGGGATTCTTCTTATTGAACCAGGCTTCAATCCCATGTCAGAGGCGTCAACAATAACAATTTCTTCAGGCTTATATTTTCCTATTTCCCCAATATAATTTTCAGGCACAGTTTCACAATCTATTGCGACCCAGTTTTCATGTCTGAAATTTTTTGCTACATAAACTCCTATGCCATCATCTCCGTTCATTTCATTTCCTACTCCGATCAATACCTTCATCAAATGTAATAGAAAAAGACATTTATAAATTTGTCATATAAGAACATGGAAATTTCAAAGTTAACATGGAAAGAAATAGAAAATTTACCAAAAGATACCATATTTTTTATATCAATAAGCCCTTTAGAAGCGCATGGTCCTCATCTTCCAGTTTCAACTGATATAGAAATCTCAAAAAAAATTGAGAAAGCAACAATGGAATCTGTTGAGAAGCATGGAATTAGCTGTGTTTCATTGCCTCCTCTAAATGCAGGAGTGTGTAAATATCTGGATGAATTTCCTGGAACTGTGTCAGTAAACTGGAGAATATTGTATAAAATGCTTTTCAACATTATGAATTCTTTTGGGAAATATGGTTTCAAATATTTTGTAATAATAAATTTTCATATGGATTTGTATCATTTAAAAGCATTGCATCAAGCCATTAAAAAAATTCGTAAAAAAGAGATTATGGCATGTGAACCAATTTCCGCATATTATTTCAGAAATGAATTATTTGAAAAAAATGAGGGGGAGGTGCATGCAGATGTAAATGAAACTTCTCTTGCATTATATTTATTCCCAGAGATAGTTGGAAGCTACAATATAAAACCTTTCAAGATTAAATTTAATCTGATAAACTCATTCAAAAATTTTAAAGAAATTGGTGCAAATGATGCATACATCGGAAGTCCATGCAATGCAACAGCAGAATATGGTGAAAAATTATTCAGAAAAATTGTTGAAAAATGCACTGAGGCAACTTTGTCTTTGAGAAATGGAAAAACAGTAGAATTGCCAAAAAAAATTAAAATTTTACTTAGAATATGAAAAATGTTATAAACTCGTCTTCCATAGTAAAGCATGTTGCCATTAATGCCTTTATGGCTTATTATAATAATTGCCATAATTGTTTTGCTTGGCTGGAAAATAATAAAATTTGCAATTAAATTTTTAATCACAATATTCCTGATATTGTTCATAATAGCGCTGATATATGTTTTCTATAATTTTATAATGTGAGACACAATCTGTGGGCTATAAATGCTTCAACTGTTACTGTTAATGCCCGGACCGGGATTCGAACCCGGGTCAAGGGCTTTCCACAACCCCTTTCTTTGGGGATGAAACACCTTTCTTTTCTAAAGAAAGGGGTTCCCGCAGGCCCCGAGGATATCCAGACTACCCTATCCGGGCTTATTTGGTTAATTCAACCATTGCAATTTTTTCATATATCAAATCAAAATAAAAAGATTTGTCTACTGTTCTTAATTCTTTTTCATCTACAAATTTTTTTAATTTTTCAATACTTGGCTTCAAAACATTTTCATCTATCTCAAGCTTTAACTCATTTTTCACAAATTTTATGGCTTCTTCTTCGTTCAACCCATCAAGAAAAATTGCATATTCTCCATGCTTTTTTGCTCCAACAAAATCCATTGCATCTTTTATCTGCCTTTTGCATGAAGCATACAGGAGCATTTCCATCTCAATACTTCTGCATTTGTTTCTGCCTTCTTCAAAAGCTCTTTTTGCACGTTCATATGCAATTTCAATATGCTCTCTCCCACATATACATGATGCATCAAAAATTTGAGAAATTCCTTTAATTTTTTTCAGCTTTTCCAGTGTTTCTTCAATATTCAGTTTTCCTTTCGCTCCTATAATAATCATTCTACCTGCTCCTTTATCTGTTTTGCAATATTTATTCCTATCCCAGGAAGTTGTGCAAGAGTTTCTACGCTTGCCCTTCTTAAAGTTGAGATTGATTTAAAACCATTTTTGTAAAGAATTCTTGCCCTAACTCTTCCAATTCCATGCAGTTTTACCAAGTTGAGTAATTCTTCTTTGCAACCATACTTAACTCTCATCTTTAGTTTTGAGAGTATCGGGACTGCACCGAAATTGAATATTCTTGCCAGCTCCTGCATTGAGTAAATAAGCCATTCCGCTCTCTCAACCTTATTATGAATATCTCCCGGTCCCACCTGATATTTTGTTATTATATAATCCTCTTTTTTTTCTTCAATCCAATCTTCAAGAAGAGAAGCAGTTTTAACCTCTGCCATGAACCATTCATATTCTATATCAAATGGAGATGGAACTTCAAAAAGAAATTTTTCCTCCTTTATTTTCTCTTCAATCCAGCTGTCTTTAGTATTTAAGAAAAGGCAATTCATGTCTGGTGTTGAACATACCGCATGAAGATATGAAAAGTTGTTGCCTGTTTTGCCTTCAAGAGCCGTTCTCATTTTTAAAGCAGATAGTGGATCCAGATATAATTCAGCAGTTTTATGTCCAAATAAAGTTGGTCTCCACCTCTCTCCATGACTTTCAATAAATTCATTTCTTTCCAGAAAATCAATTATTTCCCATATTTTTTCTTCTGGAACAATTCCAAGCTGATGGGCATAGAAAGTTTTTTTGAAAAAATCAATTATCTCCTCCCAGTATACAGCAAATTCTGTTGCTATTAAAGATAAGATATGCATTCTAAGGGCAGATTCAGAGGCGAGTTTTGAATAAACTGGCTCAACATCAGCTAACAAATATTCCTTTAATATTCTCTCTTTTTCTATTTTATTCCTTGCCACAAGTATTGCTTCTCCCTCCTCATCATATCCGGGTCTTCCTGCCCTCCCCATCATCTGTTTTATTTCCATAACAGGAATTGGAATCATATATCCTTCCGTATCAGAATATCTCCACAAATTTTTTATTATCACACGTCTTGCTGGCGTATTTACGCCTGCAGCCAGTGTTGGCGTGGCTACAATGCATTTTATTATTCCTTTTTTAAAAGCTTTTTCAATCTCTCTTCTTTGATTTGAACTCAAACCTGCATGATGAAATGCTATACCTCTTTCAACACACAAAGCAAGTTTTTTTGAAATTATATTTATTCCTTCATCCCTCAAAATTTTATGAGATATTTCCTCTGCTTTCCTTTCTACATATTTTTCAGTTATTTCAGCAAGTTTTAATGCAGTTGATTGTGCGGAACGGCGCGTATTTACAAAAATGAGTGCTTGTCCATTTTGAGAGAGAACATCCTCAATTAATCCCTCAATACCTGACTTTCCTAATTTTTTTATTCCATCATTCAAAAAATCTATGCTTTTCCCCAGTAGAATGCCTTCCTTCAATGGAACAGGTCTCCATTCTGATTCAATTAAAACTGCATCAAGCCATTCAGCAATTTTATATGCATTTTTTATTGTTGCAGAAAGAGCGATTATCTGAACAGGTTTCATTAGCATGAACCTTGCCAGATTTACTTCGAGAGTTGGTCCTCTTGAACCATCATTTATCAGATGAATTTCATCTGCAACTATTATTTTGACTTCATTCATCCATTCTGCTTTATGGCGAAGCAAAGAATCTGCCTTCTCACTTGTGCATACAACAATATCATATTTACTCAGATATCCTCCTTTTTCATCCAAGTCACCTGTTGAAATTCCTATTTTAACTCCAATTTCCTCAAATTCAAGTAAATCTTCATATTTCTCTCTTGCCAAAGCTCTCAGAGGGACAATATATAAACTTCTTTCACCTTTCAATGCAGATTGCAGAACTGATATATAAGCAACCAAACTCTTACCTGCAGCAGTTGGGACAGATAGAACAACGTTTTTTCCTTCAAGTGCATAAGGTAATGCTTCTGCCTGAGGAGGATAAAGTTCAACTATACCTTGCCTTTTAAGAATTTCCTTTATTCTTTCATCTATTGGTAAACAATCTATTTTCATTCTTTAACATTATAATTTCATTGCATAAAAAATCTTTTGCATCAAAATATGCGGGTGCCGGGAATTGAACCCGGGCAACGAGCTTTTCCCCTTCCGGGTTGTTGGGAAGCTCGCGTCATAACCCCTAGACCACACCCGCATTTCCTCAGACCCAACCCATGGGCTAAGACCCAACCCATGTCATTAGAGATATGCAATGTCATCACCTCTGTGCTTGATGGTGGGCAACAGGATATTAATTCCGTCTTTAAATGTTTTAAGGTCTATTTCGCCTGCAAATAGCTTATCCATCCATATCCTTGCCTTTTCTTTATCATCCAATGAATCAATATTGGGATATTTTTGTATCTGATTGTAATATTCTTTCACCATTTCATCTGCAGTATGATCATATCTCAAGGTTGTCTCAATTTTTCTATGTCTTGCCTGTCTCTGTATTATTTTTGGATTAACCCTTTGATTGAAAGCATTTGTTATTGCACTCGGTTTGATGAGATAGGGATAAACACTCTTTTTAATGCCTGCTCTTGCTGCAATCTTTTTTGTGTGTCGGCGAATGAACTCTGACCCCTCCTTTAAAGCCAGTCCATAGAATCTCCCCTTATCACTTATAATAAGTTTATCTTCATCTTCTTTCCTTTTTGGTTTGGGTCTGTAACGTAGATACTCTCTGAAAGCTTTAATCATGTTTGGTGTTAGTATAATAGAATTATTTCCTGTTTTTGTATCGTCGAGATACAATATCTGGTTATCACAATCATGCAGAGAAATTCTTAATTTCGGAAATTCACTGGGTCTCAGCAACCCATCTATTTGATATGTCACAATGAGCTTTTCTAAGGGTGTTTCTGCAGCATTTCGGTATCTTTCTAACTCTTCATGACTCAACACTGGTTTATTCACGTATTCTGAAGCAGGTACAGAAATTCTCATTTCAGGTCTATGCAGGAATTTATCCACAAAGTTGTTGATTGCATTTAACCTGCCAACATTACCATTTGTTTTGTAATTTTCAAGGCAAAAAGCTCTGTAATCTTGGGTATCTTCAGGGGTTAATTTATCATATGTTTTATGTTTTGTTTTCCACAGCCACTCCAAGAAGTATTTTACAAACTTGTAGTAATTTTTTCTTGTATTCTCCTTGCGGTATTCTCGACGGAGGTAATCCAGATACTTTCTTAATATCTCTTCATTCATTTATACTACCTCCGGGAAAACCCCTTTTAATTGCGAATGCCTTTCTTCTTTGCTTTCCTTCTCTTTTTCATCACCTCCTTCCTCATTGGACGATATACATATCTGTTGAGAATTAATATTCTTTATGGCATTCCTGACACAATATCTATCGATCATTATTTTTTCATAAGATCCTTGCTGCCTTCTGCACCTGTTGAGAGTTTGAAATTCTTCCATGCATTGCAAAATTATCTCATCAATATGATCTTCAATATAATTTACCAACTCAAAAACCGCATCTTTTTCGATCTTTTTATTGGTTAAGTTTCTCATCCGCTTCCAGATCGAATACCAATAAACTACTTTATTCGAGTTTTTCACGAACATATATTATAGGCTCGGGTTTATATATCGATACGGATTTTATTTCCAAAATATGGTACGTACCAAAAATTATAAAGTGGTATGTATGAAAGAAAAAACCGAGAAAATATCCATAGAGAAAGGGCTTGCAGCCAAAATATATTTATTGGCATATCCTAAACCAAAAAGTGGTTATGAGATAGCAAAGGAAATTTATGGATACGATCATCATAGAGTGAGAAAAGTCATTAAAAAGTTGGCAAAAGAAGATTATTTGATATCTGTTAAAAAAGATGAGTGGAGATATCCAAAATGGCTATCAAGCGTAGAACCATTGATTGGTAGAATTGAAGATATAAAAAAGCAAGAAGATATAGAATTATCAGATTTTGAAAAACATGTTATAAGGGTGATACTAAATTCACAACATTTCAGAACATGGATAAAGATAAACATTCCATTGATCACAGAAGATTTGAGGCAAGATGAAATAGATGCATTAGAAATAATTTTAGCGGAACTGGAAATACATTTTATAACATTGAATAAGTTACATGATTTAGCTGAATCTGTTAATGAAATAAAAACTGTTGAGGATTTTGATAAACTGGTTGAATCTTGGGAATGGTTAAAGTCTTTAGAGCCAAAAAGACGGGCTGAATTACCTAAAAAGTATAGGAATCTTATTGAAAACAATAAAGAGGTACTGATAAATCTTACAGTATTCTATCCAATCATGTTACCAAAAAGTTTCTTAGAAAAAATCAAGGGTATCAGCAAATTTGGAAAGAAATATCATGAACTAGAATGGTTTATTGAAGGACTCAAAATAATCCAATAAAATTGGATCAATAGAGGAATCTTGTCTGTCACATGGGACTTTTGGTGAATTTTAAATTGACATTGTATTTCAGAGTTTTCCAAAATGAGTGAAAAATTGGTTCAATTCATCAATTTTCGAGTAAAATTTTTCGAGTTTATTGAGCATTTACATGCATTTTGAATTTAGGCATATGAAATTGCTTTATTTTCAATAATTCAGTTATAGTTCCCGCTAAGGAATTGAATTTTTAATTCAAAATTCTTTTATTCTTAAAAGAAAACAGATGGTCTATTCAGTGCTTTTATACCTTTTTTGAAATAAAATAAGGCATAGATTAGCTGAGATAAAATAGACAATGCAAAATGTTTTGCAGCATTTAT
>DRIF01000146.1 GCA_011052825.1 Thermoplasmatales archaeon | reverse complement strand
TGAGTTAGCCTATTATTTACATGTACTTTTACCAGCGGAATGAAATCTTTCATATTTCCTCCTATGCCACCAAAAATTTTTGAGAAGAGACCGAATTCTTTTTCTACTCTGTCTATTATTACTATGCCGCCTAATGGAAATGTTATATTCTTCATAAGGAGATATTGGCAAAGCCAATATCTCTTTTTAGGCGGCTAACTGGCAAATTCAGGTTAAGAACAAAAATTTCCAAGGATCTCATGACTATTTTGAGGATAATAAGGGTAAAGAAGGGCAACGGTGCATATTCAGAAATTACTGAAAAGGCGTTGAGAGAGTATTTTGAAAATCACAAGGAGGAATTGAGGAAGTATATAAAGATGTGGTGAAAGTAAAAGAAAAAAGAAAGTGAAAAAAGAGTTTACCTTATCAATTTTATTATCGCTTCCATATGCATCCCTTGCCTTTACAAACTCTACGTTTTACAATTCCAGAGTCATTTTTACAGGTTCTTTCCCATTACATGCTTTACACATTGTCATATTATATCCTCTTAATTAATTCTCCTCTTTTTAGCATATATAATTGCTGCAAAAGTCATCGCTATTGTTAAAACAATTACTTCAAATCCTGGAATACCCTTCTTTTCCTTAACTTTTATTTCTATGGAATATGTATTAATAATTCCATCATTATCTATTACAGTCAAAGTTACGGTATAATTTCCTGGATGAGAGTAAGAATGGTTCACCATCTTTCCATGGCTGATATTTCCGTCTCCAAAATCCCACGTATAAGAAACAATTGATCCATCCTTGTCATATGAAGAAGAACCATCGAAAGGTACTTTCTGATTAACGGCAGGATTTGTCGAAGAACAAATGAATGAGGGAGTTGGTGAGTATAATACAAGAGTTTGCTTAGATTTGTTAGTATTATTATATTCTATCCGAGTAATCCCTCCTCCTGTTTCAGAAAGATTATTCCAATCAATGGTATATTCATGCTTTATGCCCATTGTTATAGATACATTTGTAATAGCAAAAGTGCTAATATTTTCTCCTTTAATGTTATTTGCCGTTAGCTCATAAGTTCCATTACCTGTTCCCACTAACTCATATCGATAGGTATCATTTGCATAAAATATAATAACGGTTTTGCTTTCATTATCATATAATGAGAAAGGGATTTCTTCTTTTATTGTTCCATTGACCAAGCCTGTAACATTTCCTTGGGAATCATAAACTCGAAGTTCAACAGGGCTGTGTACTCTCGCGATGATTGCGGTAGTTGATAATTCTAATTTAAAGAGATTTTTTGCTCCATAGGCATAAAGAACCAGCGAATTTGAGTTGGTAGTTATAAGTAATAATCCCTTAATATTCTTCCCTTGAAGACCGAGAGAAAACCAATCATTGCCAAAGTTTGGAGAATACATTATGCCTTCACTAGGGAATGCTACAAAGACCATATTTGGAAAGTCAGGATACATACATACCGAATAAGGAATTGCATCAGGTAAAGGATTGTGTCCCTCTTTTCCTCTTGCATCGTGCCAGTTGTTTCTGTCTCCCCAATTACCTCCATCATATCTGAGGATACCATCGGCAAATATAGGAAAGTCAACTAAAGCCGCTTCTGTTAATCCTGGAAGAATGAACTTTGTTGGATAGCTTCCTGTGGCAACATACATCTTTCCCTCTGTCGCGATTCCGATATCATTCACAATTCCTTTGGTCCATTTTCGTTTCCATGAATTGCCGCCGTCTTCGGATCTGAGAATACCTCCAGACCTATAAACACCTTCAGAATATTCTACAATGCTACTAGCATAGATAATGCCTGGTTCATAGGGATTTATTTCAATTTTGGGAATTATGTCACCTGTGATTTTCTCCCAGTCTCCTCCATCTTTCTTTCTCCATGCTCCGGACTCTGTACCAACATAAACTGTATTTGGATCTACGGGATCAACCGCTATTGAGAAAATGCGAGGATTTGTTTTAAATATCCACCATCCTACTTCTGGTCCATTCAACGATGTCCAGCTTACACCTCCATTCACAGACTTATACACTCCTCCTTTTTCTCCTCCTACATAGATTACATTAGGATCAGAAGGAGCAACTGCAATTGTGTTAGCAATCAAAAATGGTAAATTACCAGTTATTTCTTTCCACTTTCCTGCTGACAGCTTAAATATATGTTCGGTCTTTGGCCAATAACCTCCAGGCCAGCCCCACCGTTTGTACTGCACCAAGACATATATATTTTCAGCATCATTTGGATCAACTACAATTTGCTGTATTTCATACACCATGTCGTCGGAAATCTCCTCCCAAGGGCCATGTATTTCATTCCATAACCCTGGTAAGGAAGGAGTAATATACGTTGTCTCTTCGAGAACATTAATGCTCATTGCTCGATATCTCTGGGCTTCATTGGGATTGGTTATAACTTCTCCTTCAATTTCTACTGGTATAGCTGTATTCCAGTTATTCTTATCCAGTAATTTTTTTTCCTCCTCTGTGGGATTTTCTATGTAGTACGCACAGAAGAAATAATAGGTGCCCGGTTTTTCTAGAACAAGGTTTCCTATATAATCATAGCTTTCGCCTGGGTTAAGGGTAATACCATAGGCTTTAGCAAAATCGACTACCTCATTATTGATTCGCCCACCCACAACCAAGATATCAAAGGTAATAGAGGCTCTTCCTCTATTGGTAATACTAAAGGTGGAGGTTAAGCTGTCACCTACATGGTATGGATAATATGGAGAGGAGGAAAATATCTGCAATGGAGAAGTGATAACAGGGTAAGGTCGTTGAGTCTGTGCAGTAGTTATTATAAAGTCTTGCAGTCTAGACATGTCCCCATTAAATATATTCAAATCTACGCCACCATTTATGCCGGGAACATAATTTTCTCCGCAATAATCAGGACTATAGTATTGCCAAAAATCCCAATCATCCCATATTCCGATATTTGGTGAAGCATTGGGGTCGCATGTCCAATGCGCAATCCAAAGATCATAGTTAGCTATAGAGCCGTCCAAATAGTCCCTAGCATAGTTACTATTCACATATAAAATGGGTTCAACCCCAGTTTCACTTTTTACGGTATTCATCCATTCATTTATCCAGTTTGAAAGATAGCTCTTACCTAAATTTGCACCCGTTTCTATATCTAAAGCTGGTCTAAGATATCCTTCTTTAAGGTATTTTCCAGCAACACTAATGAAAAATTGAGCTTCTCGTACAGGGTCATTTGATTCAGGATGTGCAAAATGATAAGCACCTACTAACACACCAGCGGCATGGCCTTCCTCCATATTTTTTTCGAAGTAATCATCTATTAAAACAGGTGGTCTATCATCTCCTTCAGTAGCTTTGATAAAAGCAAATCTATAGCCTGCGTTATAAACCTCGGACCAATCAATGTCTCCCTGATAATGAGAGACATCGATCCCTTTTATTGTCAAAGCTACAAGAATTTCAAAATTAGCTTTCAATAAGCCATCTCCATTTACTGTAACAGTAGTAGAAAAACTGGTTGAATCTGTAATGGATACTCCTCCAGAAGTTTCCCAATTCTTAAATTTATATCCCGATGGAATATTTGCAGAAATGCTGTAAGTTCTGGATGAGTATTCTCCACTTTGCCCATTTGTATACGTTACTCCATTGAATACTATGGAGCCAACATTTGGAGGGTTGGTATAAAAGGTGATAGTACATGTGGGAGAGGGTTCTATAACTTCTATTAAGTTTTGTGCAGGATATGGTTTCTTATCAAATAACTCGCTTTTAGTTTCATCCCATACTCCAAATTGAAGCCAATAATTTCCAACATCATTCAAGCTTGTTGTCCAACTATAGCTTTTCTGTTGTCCAGGAGAAAGATATATTTTATTACTCCAACCATCAAAAACTGGTATATCACCAACACTAGGTTGATGATCCCATATAGAGAATCCAGCATAGAAATAAGAACCTGTATTCCCAGTATTTGTAAAAGTAACACTCAATGTGAATGATTCT
>DRIF01000145.1 GCA_011052825.1 Thermoplasmatales archaeon | reverse complement strand
GCACTGGAATTATTCCAATTCTACTGGAACTTTATAAATGAATTTCGAAGAGATTCTTCTCCAGCGATGCTGGAGAAATTGACCGATCATATCTGGACATGGCATGAATTTTTTTATTCCAGAATTAACTATTTTTAATTAGGACAATAGGAAAGATTAAATGAAACTCCTTGCATATGCTCTCCTTCATTCTGAAATATGAAAACAAGTCCTATACCCATTCCTGTTATGTAGCCAGGTTGTTGAAATATACCGGGAGATTTCCACACTCCAAAAAATATTATTCCTATTCCAAACTGTTTTCCTTTTATCTCAAAAGAGGGAACATATGAAACTGTGGAGCCATTTTCATAATACCATAAAACAAAATTTTTGGAAAAAATTATCTTCAGTCCAGCTGGAATTGAATATCCTGTTCCGTCTGTGCTGAAAATAAATGAAAAATTAGAATTTGTTTCCTTTCTTTCTTCTTTTCCATTAATAAAAGGGGTAAAAAGCAGTAAGACAATCAGAAATGCAAATACTTTCTGCATGGATATAAATTATGAATGATTTATAAACTTTTATATGAAAACCTTAAAAACAATGTACGCTATTAAAATCATTATTGCTGCATGCCTTAAACCAGCAAGCACCTTCCCCTCTGAAAGAGCACCTGCAACTATTCCATTTCCAATTGCCTGAGACAGCACAGTGCATATGTAAATGAATCTATACTCTTCAAGAGAAATTCCTGCTCCTCCTCCAATGATTGATGCTGCTCCTCCTGTTGAAGCTTCATATAATTTTGGCAGGAACATTCCAGCAAGGGCAATAATGACAGCAAGAAAAACAAAGAAAGAGATGTATATAATCATCAGATACATTTTCATTTCTGTTCTTCTCTCTGCCTGCAAAATTTTTATTTCCCTAACATTTTTCGCTGCCGCCTCAATAACATCTGCAACCTTTCCTCCCGCCTCTGAAGATTTTACTACCATTGTTGTTGTTCTTTGAACGAGAGAAGTTTTTATTCTCTCTCCAAATCTTTTTAATGCTTCGCTAAATGGAAGACCCCATGAAATCTGAACAGCCATCTTTTTTATTTCAGGTGTGAGGTAGCCATAATCACCTTTTGCGGACATTTCCACTGCTCTTGCCATTGTCATTCCAGCTTTTCTTGACTCTGCCAAATCTCTCAAAAACTCTGGGAATCTCTCTTCAAGTAAATCAATTTTCCTGTATCTTGCATATTCATAAAAACCAAACGGACCCACTGAAGCAAGTATTGCAAAAATTGCAAAATCTATTGAATTTTTTGTTGATAGAGCAACAGGACCTATTGATTGTATTTTACCAAGTTGAGTTAATATTGCGAGAGCGACAAATATTCCAGCAAAGACAACAGAGGATGAAAGAACAAGTATCCTTTTCAGAGTTTCGGGTTCATATTTTTCTTTAAGTGCTCCTGTTTTTTCAGGAAGGATGAATATTATGTAGAAAATGAGTATCACAAGCATTATTATGCTTATGGCAATCAGAGCATATCCCCAACCAAATCTACTCAATTCTATATTGCCGGGAAGCTTAATAATTGCCAGAATATTTATTAGTATAAATGCAACTATCAATCCAACTATTGAAAGATAAATGATGTTTCTCCTAAGTATTACCTCCTCTTTAACAAGTCTGCCCCTTTCTCTCATTCCAACAACTGATTCAGTTGGGGCAGGTATTTCTCCTCCAGCCATCAGAGAAGCCATCCATGAAATGAGAGCTATATTGAGCAGGAAGAGAGGGTCTGACATTTTTATTAAAATAGGAGAAATATTTTCTGGAAGGTGATATCCAATGTCCATCTGAGAAGCAATGACAATTAAAGAAAAAATGAAGGCAAAAATAAGAAAAATTGGATAAGCTACTGTTTTTTCAACAGTTGGCATTGATAATACAGTGTATAGCATCAATAGAAGCACACCTCCCATCAGAATAGTTATTAAAGTTCTGGAAATGTTTAGGTCAAAGAATACTATGAAAATTGTGATAAGAGAGGTGAATAATAAAAGTATAAATGACAATAATGAAGTTAAATAATACCTCCATTCCTTTTCTTTATAATCTTCTGAGAGAAAAGGTAGCATATCTTCCTTTATCTTTCTCTGAATCCATGAAAATATCAAAAATACAACAAGTGCGGATGAAAAGAGAATATTTGAGAGAGTGTATTCTTCAATTATTCTCAAAATTACAGATACAGATATTATCGCTGTGAGGAAAATGAAAGCTGTCCATACAAGTTTTCTTCCTATCATTTTACACCTCTGGAGACATTGATTGAATTACAAGAGCAAATCCCAGATTTGCTACAGGAAGCATTACAAAAGCTATCAAATACATCACCAAAGCGGTACTTGGAGAGCCACCAAACATTGACATTACAGAAAGCATTATTATCAGGAAAAGAGGAGCAGCAACAACAACAGTAACATAACTTTCAGCAAGAACTCCCAGAGTTTCAAGAAATTCCTTCTGCAATCTTCTATTTTCTCTCATATATTCCTCTGCCTTGGCCAGAAAATATTTCTTTAAATCTCCTCCAGAATGAATTGTTGTTATTGCGCCCTGCAGAAATTCCTGAAATTTTACAGAAGGAGTTCTGTTTGCAGCATTTCTCAGAGCAGTTATTATATCTATATTGAAAATTGCTATATCTCTATAAATCCAAGCAGACTCTTTATGAACTTCCCCATAAACAGGTTGCTCTGCTAAACTTTTGAAAATTTCTGCAGGAGTTATCCCAGCAGTGGACATTGCAGCAATAAAATTGAGAGCATATGGAAGTTTAACGTCAATGTCCTTTTTTCTTTTATTTGCCCTGCTCTCAGGAAGCATCATTGTTATGAAATAGGCAAGAGCTGCAAGAAGAATTGGAGAGGGAATTACAACAGCAAGAAGTTTTGTGGGCAGAGAAAAGAATTGAGGAAAAATGTAAAAATAGAGAAAAATTAAAATTATTCCTCCAATGCCTCCAAGTAGTCCATTCATCCATGCCATTGAAACATATGCTTCAGGTCTGACCTCCATGAAAGATTTTTCTATTGCCCTCTTTATATATTCAATCTGTGTTGATTTTGATGCCTTTTTACCAAATATCCTATAACAGAGACTCTGATATTTTGTCAGCATCTTTCTCCCTTTCTTCCTTTATTTTATCAATAACCTTTTGTGGATCCTTATAATAGGCAGATATTACATTTCCAACATCAACATAATGCTTAATTCCTTTCTCAACCATCCATTTTATTACCTCTACCCTTCTGTTAAATTCCTCATTTAATTCTCTGTCAGTCCAGTTTCTGTGTTCTGCTATTCTGTCCATAACTCTGCCCTTACCATAATAATCAAAAGTATCCTTCCTAGGATTCCATCTGAAAACTTCATTTGTGAGTATATCATCTGTTGTTGGATCAATTCCAGCAACTTCAACAACTTCTTTTATCCTTCTCACTCTCTTCCTGCCAATCCTCATCAATCCCTGTATTGCAACAATGTCTAAAGCCTGAAGTTGAATGCGTGGAATATTTATTGGCTCACCTTCTAACCTGTGAACAACAGAAAATATTGAATCAGCGTGCATCGTTGAATAAACAGTATGACCTGTTGCCATTGCCTGAAACAAAACAACTGCTTCTTTTCCTCTTATCTCTCCAACAATTATATATTCAGGGCGCTGCCTAAGAGCTGCCTTAAGCAAATCAAACATCCCTATTCTGCTTTCCTCTGCTTCTGCAGTGGTTTCTCTTGTAACAGAGGCAATCCAGTTTGGATGAGGTAAATTAATTTCTCTTGTATCTTCTATGGAGACTATCTTCATTTGAGGGGGAATGAAAAGACCTAGGGCATTCAATGTTGTTGTTTTACCAGATGCTGTTCCTCCTGAAATTATGGCTGATGCTCCATGCTCTATTGCCATCCAGAAATAGGCTGCCATTTCTGGAGAAATTGTGTTGAATTCTACTAAATGAGTGGGAGTGAAAGGAATTTCTCTAAATCTTCTTATGGTGAAATTTGAACCCATTGAAGAAACTTCTTTTGCAAGGCATGCCTGTAGTCTTGAGCCGTCAGGCATTGTTGCATCTAGGAGAGGGCGGGCTATTGATATGTGCCTCCCACATTTCTGAGCAAGTTGAATCACAAATGAATCAAGCTCATGTTCTGTTTGAAATACTATATCTGTTTTAACAGATTCATAATTTCTGTGGTATATGAAAATCGGCACACCATAAGCATCACATGAAATATCTTCAATCATTGGGTCTCTCATTAAAACATCTATTTTCCCATAGCCCAGAAAATCCCTTATTATGTAATACATAATTTTTTCTTTCGTTACATCATCAATGCTGATGGAATAATCTGCAATTATTCTTTCCACATTTTTCCTCAGATATTCTCTTGCTTCATCTTCTGTAAATTCTGTGAGTTCAATATCCATTGTTTTTAGGAGGGTTTCTTTAATAAAATCCAGGAGTTTTCTGTCATCTATGGAGAGGGTTGGTTCCTTCACCTCATATATATATTCATGATTTTTATTATCATATAAAATTCTTATATACGCAAAAGGTTTCATTATTGGATGAACTTCAACAACTTCGATATAATCCTCCTTCGGAGGAGATAAATCAACTATTTCTTTATATTCTCCAAAAAGCTTTTCAACATCTTCCCCCCTCTTTATTTTTGAAATACTCTCCTTTGCCCTGAATTTCTCTTCCATTTCCTGTATGTTTTTTAGTTCATCAATTATCTTCTTTTTAGCAATTAAAATTTCATCAATTTTATATTTACTCAGAAGCCAGCCAGCCTTCTTTTTTTCTTCTTTTTCCTGCTCTTTGAATATTTTTTTCATTCCATATAATAAACTTTCGCCATATATATAGATTTATACTTTTTGTGATTTTGTGAATTCCTATTGTCCTAATTAAAAATAGTTAATTCTGGAATAAAAAAATTCATGCCATGTCCAGATATGATCGGTCAATTTCTCCAGCATCGCTGGAGAAGAATCTCTTCGAAATTCATTTATAAAGTTCCAGTAGAATTGGAATAATTCCAGTGCATTTTCCAATCTCTTTTTATTCTTGGAAAAGCATTTTGTTTTTCTTACTAATCTTCCAATTCTCTCCCTTAATATACCATTGAAATTTTCGATATTTGTGGTTTCTATGTCTGTAGATTCAGGATTTCCATAGATTATTCT
>DRIF01000144.1 GCA_011052825.1 Thermoplasmatales archaeon | reverse complement strand
TTATTGAATGACAGTTCTTCTTGAATAAAAGAGAGATATCTGCAGGAGTTGCAATTTTTAGAGAAGGGATGATTTTTGTATTCTCATTTTTCTCCTTTATTTTTTCAATCAATATTGCTATATCATCAATGTTTCCAAATTCTGTTCTTACTCCATATGCTCCTTCTTCCAGGCGTTCAAAAACTTCCTCTGCTTCTCTAACAATGCATATGAAAGGCACAGAAAAATCCTTTTTATCTATATGTTTCATAAAACTTGGGTTACTTTCATCTATAATTTTCACTCCAGTTTTTTCAAGTATTCTTGCCTCAACAAAATGCCCAATTCTGCAACTTGCTATTACTGGTATGGAAATAGCATCTATAACATCATCAATAAAATCTATGTCAAACTTTCTGATTAAAACAGCATGAGCAATTTTATCAACATTTATTGCCTGATTAACATTCTTTATCTCTACTATTATTCCCTTTTCTATTTCATCAAATATATCATCCATTAAAATTAATCTTCAATTTTTATAAAAACTTAGTGAAAATTTTTGAGAATCAAGTGCAGGGGGTGGGATTTCCAGGCATGTTTGCATATCCAAACATGCATTCGAACCCACGAAGGACTCCACCACAGGATTTCTCCTCGAACCCTTATTGAGACAGATCTTAAGTCCTGCGCCGTTGGCCTGGCTTGGCTACCCCTGCAAGCAACTATAATATTAAAAATATTTATAATGTTATTGATGACTTGTTTTTATTTTAATGAAGAGAAATTCTAAGAAAATGGTTCAATTTTCTGCAAAATTGTAAATAAACGGTTAAGAAAAATTTTCCTTGCATATGGTTTTTATATTAATAAAACATACATTTTTCATGTTAAAGAAAAATAATGGAAAGTATAGAGTTGTACTATCTTTTTTAATAATTTTCTCAATTACAGTAATCTCGCTTTTTCCTCATGGAAGTAGCATTTCTTCTCCGCCAAGTTCTTTTGATTTGAGAGACGTGGATGGCAAAAATTATGTTACTTCGGTTAGGCATCAATCAGGAGGAACATGCTGGACTCATGGAGTTATGGCAGCAATTGAAGGAAATTTATTGATAACAGGTAACTGGTTTAAAGCAGGAGAAACTGAAGAACCCAATCTAGCAGAATATCATCTTGACTGGTGGAATGGATTTAATCAGTTCAATAATGATGATTTAAATCCACCAACTGGAAATGGCTTGCAGGTTCATTATGGTGGAGATTACAGAGTTGCATCTGCATATCTTTCAAGAGGAGATGGAGCTGTATACAGTCCAGAAGCAAATGATGAATCAGAATATGATAGTCCATGGTTTGATTCTCCCCCCGCAAGATGGGATTCAAGTTATCACTACTATTATGTGAGAGATATAGAGTGGTATACTGCAGGAAAAGATTTGAGTAATATTGATACAATAAAATACAAAATAATGACACATGGAGTTATGGGAACATGTATATGTTATAGCAGTTCTTTCATGACAGATTACGTGCATTATCAACCTCCAAGCAGTCATTTTGATCCAAACCATGCAATTGCAATTATAGGATGGGATGATAATAAGGCAACTCAAGCTCCGGAGCCAGGAGCATGGCTGTGCAAAAATAGCTGGGGAAGTGATTGGGGAGAAGATGGTTATTTCTGGGTTTCATATTATGATAAGCATTGCTGTCAGCATCCTGAAATGGGTGCAGTTTCTTTTCAGAATGTTGAACCATTAAAATACAAGCATATTTACTACCATGATTACCATGGATGGAGAGACACCCTGAAAAATTGCACTGCAGTTATAAATGCATTCACAGCAACAGATAATGAAACTCTTTCATCTGTTAGTTTTTTCACTGCTGTAGATGATGTATCTTATACAGTAAAAATTTATGATGTATTTGAAAATGGTGAATTAAGGGAAGAGCTTTCAGAAAAATCAGGAAATATTGAATATACAGGTTTTCATACAATAGATTTGAATAATCCCGTTGAACTCAAGGCAAATGATGATTTTTATATTTATTTAAATCTCTCCAGGGGGGGGTACCCATATGACAGAACTTCTGAAGTTCCTGTTTTGCTTGGCGCACTGGAAAGTGGAACAGTTGTTGAATCGTCTGCGAATCCTGGAGAAAGTTTTTATTTCAATGGAACAGCATGGAAGGATTTATATTATCTCGACCATTCAGCAAATTTCTGTGTGAAAGGACTTGTAATTGCAGACCCAGATTTAAAATGTGACGGTTCGCTTTCATGGTCTGAGATAAGACCAGGAAGCACTGTAAGAGGAGAGTTTTCTGTGGAAAATGATGGAGAAAACCTCTCTCTTTTAAACTGGGAAATTAAATCATATCCAGAATGGGGAGAATGGGGTTTTACTCCTACAAATGGGGAATGGTTGAAAAAAGGAGATAAAATTACTGTTGAAGTAACTGTTGTTGTACCAGATAAAAAGAATGGAAATTTTACTGGCAGTATAAAGGTGGTAAATAAGCAAAATGAAAACGACTTTGAAATAATACCTGTTTCCCTCACAACACATTTAAGAAATGATTACATTTATTCGCCTCTTTTTGAGTACATAATGAGAATAATTCACAATTTCCCACTTCTGGAGAAAATGTTTTCATTGTTTTTAATGACTTGAGATAATCAGAGGAATAAATTGAAAATATAACCAAGTATTAAAATCTGAGGAACTGTGATTATTGGTAGCCATATTCCTGCTTTTTTACCAATATTATGCCATATGAGACCAATTTCTGTATAATCTGTTGCTACGCCTGCCATTAAAAAGGTGAAGCTGTTTCCAAATGCTCCAGTTTTGTTGAATATTTCAAAAGCAAGAGGAGAACTTCCTTCAGAGCAAACTTCAATAACAGTTGCAAAAAGTAGGGTTATTAAGAGCCCAATAAATGATGGTCCCATATATTCCATGAAATAATGAGATGGAATGAAAGCTCTCGCAAATGAAGCCATAATCATACCAATTAAAAGCCACCACATAACCATTTTTGAAAGAGACCATGAACCATTTAATGTGCCTTTTATTGCCCTAACAATATTTTCTGTTGTAAAATCAAATTTATTCCATCTCATTTTGATATCTCTAATTACTGAGAAATCTGTAAGCACTGCCTTATCTTCTCCCATCTCACAATGACCACATTCAACCAATCCCTTCCTTTCAAGAATTTGATATATAAAACCAGTTATTGAGGCAATTATTAATGCAGATAAAACAATAAAAAATGCATTCATTCCAAAAAATCCAAAAAGGAGAACAGTTATTGGAAGATTAGCCCATGGAGAAGCAAGCAAAAAGGCAACTACAGAAGAAGTATTTGCCCCTTTTTTATACAATTCCATTGAAATTGCAAGAATACCATGAGAACAGGCACTCATTAAAAAGCCAAATATTATTGAATATATTATGGTTCTTTTCCTATGCCTTGAGAGATATTTCTCAATATATTCCCTAGGTATAAAATAATCGATAATTCCTCCAATAATAAAACCCAAAATTATAGCCCACCATATCATTTTAAAATAACCAGTGAACGCATAAAAAAATTGATTTAAAGGAGCGAGTAAATAACTCAATATAAGCAAAATCAATGAAATAAAAACAACAATGAACAATTTTTCCTTATACCATGGAGTAACTTCCTTCACCATACAGGTGGGGCAATATTTTTTATCATCTGAAATGTTATGTTTTTCTTCATATTTTCTTATGCAATGTTCACTGCAAAAGTAGTGGTTATGAGCATAGATTTTCCCCTTCATTCCACATATGGGATCAATTTTATCCATTTGATTACCCTTAAAATCTACTTATTTTAATATTTTTTGTTACCCTATATCATAGTATGCTGAGACTCTCATTTTTAGATTAATGCTCCAGCATCCTCAAATCCTTCTCTCTGCCCTGTTCCTGCTTTTTTTGTCAATCTTTCAGGATAAAAAAGCAGGTTTATTGCATTGAGAGCATGTTCTCTTGCCCTTCTTTTTGCAAGCCATTTCAACTCTTTTTCGTCTTTTGCCTCATCTTCATGAACAAATACCTCTATTACATGTTTGTTTGTCATCAACTGAACTTGTATTAAACCCATTGATGCTTCATGGGCGCACTGCTTATCTATTTGTGCTTTTCCAGGCATGCCAAAAGCCATTACAATGTCACATCCCCTTTCCTCAATCAATTTTTTTACTGCAACTGGTAAATCTTTTATTCCAGGAACTGTATATCTTTCTATCTTAACAGAAACAATATTTTTCCTTATCTCATCTATTGCTTCTTTAGCCATATCATATCTTGCAAAAGTTGTATCAGCTATGCCTATTTTCCTCATTTTTATACAACCCTTTTTTCTTATAAATTTTTTCTATAATTTTTCTTGTTTTATTTAAATCTCCATCATATCTCCCACATCTGATAATCTTTGCTTTAATTCCTCTCTCTCTCAATTTTTCTTCCAATCCTTCAAAATGCTGGTCATACCCAAGAGCAATTATATCCGGATTTATTTTTCTAACTACCCTGAAGAAATCGTCTTCATATCCCACTATTGCCCTGTCAACTGGTTTCAATGCTTCCACCAGCTTTCGTCTTTCTTCTGCAGGCATTATTGGTTCATGCTTTTTCTTTCTGACTGTCTTGTCACATGCAACAACAACAATAAGTTCATCTCCATAACTCTTTGCCTCCTCTAAATAATGAAGATGCCCTGTATGAATTATATCAAATACGCCTGAGGCCATCACTCTGACCATTTTTTCCATGCCTCTATTATTTCCTTTCCTTCAAGAAATATATATCCATTTTTTTCTGCATATTTAATTGCATCTTCTTTTTTCAAACTTTCTCCAAAATCGAGCATCTCACATCCAGCCATGGCTGGGGTAATTTCTGCCATTTCAGCAATAGCAATGCCAAGTTCAGTATGTCCGTTCCTCTCATTAAGTAAACCTTTTGACGCTATGCATATTGGAATATGCCCTGGGCTTCTAAATCTCTCTCCAAAAATACGCTGTGCTTTAAAACTACTCATTTCCTTAATTTCCTTTACAAGCTTTCCAAATTCTGATATTGTTAAAGCTCTATCAATATCTCTTATTCCTGTAAATGTTTTTCTATGATTTATTGTGAGGGAAAATGAAGATTTTGTATCATATGGAATGTCATTTGGAATGAGTTCTTTAAAAACAGGCCATCTATTAGAGCATTTATATATCACATCAGCGAGGTATGGGAGTCCAAGTTTTGCACCAGCTTCATAAGAACTCATTATGAATATTAATCCTCCCCCCTCCTTCCTCATTTTATAAATTGAATCTGGTTTTACATATTCAGCAGATATGAAAAAATCTGTTTCTTCCTCTCTACCATCTGCATCATAAACCAAAACAAAATTGCCTTTTCTTACTTCCTCTATTGCATCTTCAATTTTCTTCTTCATTTTCAATTTTTTTGCTGTCTTCCATAATCCTAGCTATGTAGCCAGCTATCCTGTTTCTCACATTTTTTGTTGATATTGTAGTCAGTTTTTCTACTAAAACCTTATTCTTCTCAAAATCATCTGTAAATTCTTCTGGAAATTTCTGAATCAATTCAAGTGCAATTCTTTTGATGAACGCTGGCTTCACATTTCCCAATAAATCACCTTGCATGAAATATATTTGTCATATAAAAATGTTTTACCATGTCACAGCATTTTGCATATCATAAATGCCTCTAAAACGAAATGAAATTTATTTAATCCGTGAAAAATTCATTATTTGCCCCATGCTATTTGTCCTACCCCATAAATTTAGGATAAACGCACCTGGCTTTTTTTCTAAATTTTTACTTGCGGTATACTGAGTATCAAACAACTTTTATATTTCTTGCTTCCATGGCATATTCTGCAGGTAATTCAACAGTAACAACTGGTGTTTTTCCGAATTTCAATTTTTTTACAACAGCATTACATATTTCCTTTCCTTCTCTGTCCAGTGCCTTTACAATTTGCCCCTCTTCAGGCAATGGAACAAATTCATATGGGAGAGTAAGCAATGCATTATCACCAATAATTTTGATAACAAAAATTGCCAAACCAGGACATACACCAACGCATTTTCCACATCCAACACACTTTTCATAGTCTATGAGAGGTAACGCATTTATATTTTCCATTGAAATTGCATTGAATGGACAGGCATCAACACATGGATTGCAAGGTATTTCCTGAACACATTCTATAATTGCAACTCCTTTTTTTAAGTGCTTTTTATCTGGTAGAGATAAATCTGTTATTTCAACTATTCCTTCCTTTTCCCATCTTTTCATAATATTCCTCAATAATTTTTTCTTTTGCTTTTTTTGGACGAGAACCAAAAAATCCCTGTCTGAATGCATTTATTTTTTTCAGATATTTCTCTATTTTAATTTTAAAATCTGAAACGCCTTTTAAAGAATTCACAGCATGAAGTCCAGCTATTTTCCCTTCAATCATTGCTGTTGATGCTTCCTCTATATTTGCTGAATCACCTGCAACATATATTCCTTTTTTAGTTGTCTCCATATACTCATTATGCAGAGCGACCCATCCTCCCGCCTCATTTATGAATGAAATTTCTGCTCCTGTTTGAGTCACCAAGCGAGTTGAAGGAGTGAGACCAACAGCCAAACATATAAAATCGCATGAGATTTTTTTCTCGCTTCCATCAATAATGCTCCAGTTTTCATCCAGTTCAACAATTACAGCCCCTTCAACCTTTCCATTTCCATATGCCTTCTTTATTGAATGAGAAGTATATATTGGAATTCCACATCTTCTTATCTTTGCAGAATGAACAAAATATCCCCCTATTCTTGGCATGGCTTCAACAATGCATGCAACATCAACTCCAGCTTGCAAAAGCTGATAAGCTAGAATTAATCCAACATTTCCAGCCCCAACAATCAATCCTTTATTTCCAGGTTTTATTCCATAAACATTCATTAAAGTTTGCACACCCCCAGCTCCATAAACGCCTGGCAAGTCATTTCCTTCAAAAACAAGCATATTTTCTTGGGCACCTGTTGTAAAAATAATCTTATTTGCCTTTATTTCATAAACAACTCTCTCTATCTTATTAACTCCAACCAGAAAGTGATATCCTCTGTCATAATAACCTATGATGCTTGTGTTCAACAAAACCCTGCAATTTTTTACCGCTTCTTTTTCAAGTTCTTTTGCTATTTCTATACCTCTTATTCCTGCCTTCTCTTCTTTGCTTCCAAAAAATTTATGGGTTTGCTTGATCAACTGCCCACCGAGACAATGATTTTCATCTATTACGAGAACATCAGCAAATTCAGATGCCTCAATACCTGCACTCAACCCAGCTGGCCCTCCTCCAACAATAGCAATTTCGCATTCAATTTTTTCAAACTTACATTCTGGATAATCTTTTTCAGACAGTTCCATGTCATTATCTTCAACAACCATCCCTTCCCTAACCAAAGTAATACATGTTCTGACATTTGGTATTCCGTTCACCTTCATCAAGCATGAAGAGCATTTCCCTATACCACAGAAAAAACCTCTTGGTCTCTTCAATTTTATGCTTCTGCTTAAAACCTTAACTTTTTCTGCATGAAGTGCTGAGGCTATTGTTTCCCCTTCATATGCCTTTATCTTCTTTCCATTATAGTAAAAATAAATTTCCTTTCTCCTGTCGAAATTCAATATTGGATGTTCTTTAATTCTCATTTTTTATCGCTTTTTGACTTTTTCTTTTCTTTTTTCACATGCTCTTTAAGAAAAGTTGTTACTCTTCTCCTGAAAATTGCAATATCTGGAACTTCAGAATTGTCATATTTTGCCTCCAGTTTGCTTATATAATCAATGAATTCTATGTATAATTTTTTACTTTTCATTAATTCCTTTGGTTTCATTATTTTTCTTGCTTCTTCAGTGAAAAGAGGGTCAATCCAAGTTTTTTCTCTTTTTGGACGATGTGTTATATTGTATTCCATGTTATGGGCGGCTGCAATAATTGCTGTATCAACCATTTTTGTTCCAGCTGCAACTGATTTGAATAAACTTATAATCTCCTTTTCAGGAACATGCGGACACTCTTTTTTCAATTCTTTTAAAAGTTCCTGTGAAGTTTTGCTCATTCTCAAAATTTTTAAACTATCCTTATATTTACCCTCCAGAATCTTTTCAATATTTTTTCCTATTTCATCCATCATAATGGCATAGAAAAAGAGGATATATTATTTTTCATTTGAATGATGGATATATATTTTACGATATTCCTAACATTTCGTGATATTTTTAAACCCCTTTTCATTTTCTTTTTGGGATGGGAATGAAATGCCCATATTGTGGTGGAGAAGATATAGTAAAGGCTGGAAAAAGATACAATAAATATGTAGAAAAACAGTTATACAGATGTAATTCTTGTAGGAGAAGGTTTGTCGAAAGAGACGGTTTTGAACATATGAGCTATCCAAAAGAAATTATCCTTAAAACCCTTCATTTATATGCAGAAGGCTTATCACT
>DRIF01000143.1 GCA_011052825.1 Thermoplasmatales archaeon | reverse complement strand
TGTATGGTTAAACACATCACATCTATTGCTCACATTGTCCTTTGCCCAGTAGTATAATACATGCATGCATTCTTCATCAAAGCTTATGTTAACAAAATCACCCCATACAACATACCAGTAATAGTTGATTATTTCTGGGTCAGTGTAACCATATTGATTCTGTAGATATGTTCCATTTACTACTCCTTCTCCATCTCCAGTTGGATAACTTATTTCATTGTAAACATATCTCCAGAATATTGCTTCTACACCTGATTTGCATGGTTCATCTGGATTATCTTCTGCTGACAGGCTTATGTTGACACCGAGTTTTAGATAACCAGCTGTTTCATTTATTTCATGATAACCATGTGGTGATGGTTGTGTTAGAGTAACATCAGGTGGTGAACCATCAACATAGTATGTATGGTTAAACACATCACATCTATTGCTCACATTGTCCTTTGCCCAGTAGTATAATACATGCATGCATTCTTCATCAAAGCTTATGTTAACAAAATCACCCCATACAACATACCAGTAATAGTTGATTATTTCTGGGTCAGTGTAACCATATTGATTCTGTAGATATGTTCCATTTACTACTCCTTCTCCATCTCCAGTTGGATAACTTATTTCATTGTAAACATATCTCCAGAATATTGCTTCTACACCTGATTTGCATGGTTCATCTGGATAATCTTCTGCTGACAAGCTTATGTTAACACCGAGTTTGAGATAACCAGATGTTTCATTTATTTCATGATAGCCATGTGGTGATGGTTGTGTTAGAGTAACATCAGGTGGTGAACCATCAACATAGTATGTATAGGTGAAAATGGTACTGTTGTGAGAAACATTATCTTTTGTCCACACATATAAAGTATGAGTGCATTCCTCCTGGAACGAAATGTTTACTGTATCATATGGAACAAAATACCATGAATAGTCAATCAATGCTGGGTCAGTATAATCATACCATCTCATCAATTCTTCACCTGTCACAACATCAGAAGAATCGGATATTGGATAGCTTGTTCCATTATATTCATATCTCCAGAATATTCCCTCTATGCCAGAGGCACATTCTCCTGGGTCTGTTGCTGTAATCGTTATGTTGGCTCCCAGCTTTATATATGGGTCATGCCATGGATGATCTGGATAGGCAACATTAATTTCCGGTATTATATCGTCAACATGATATTTCTGCATATAAATGGGCGTTCTGTCGCTCACATTATCCTTAGCCCAGTAGTAGAGTTTATGCAAACAGTTCTCAGGCAGATGTATTTCAGTGTAATTGTCATATACAACATACCACCAATAATCGATTATTTCTGGCTCAGTATAACCATACAATATTGCAAGTTCACTTCCATTAATTGCTCCTTCCTCTCCTTCCAATGGATAGCTTGTATTTTCATATTCATATCTCCAGAATATTGCTTCTACACCAGATGCGCATGTGCCTTCAGCATAAAATTCTGTTTTGAATGTATAGTCATAATTCTCATTCTCGCCTCCGAAAATATAGCATCTTCCCTCTTTATATGGATTCCCGCCGTCACCAAGTAGCCATAATACAGTATCATTATCTTCGGCGGTAGCAGAAATATAATAACTTTCTCCAGGAGTTAAGGATATAGGTGGATCAAAGTGGAACTGGAACCAAGTGAAATTATTGGGTCCAACATATAATGTTGAGTTTCCAAGTGGATATAAACTGCTATTCAGGATAGTTACAGTGACATATGTTCCATTTTCTTCTGTTAAGAGTGCAATTTGTACAGCATCCAGTGTATCAACATAGGGTATAAATTCTTGGGCATTCCATGGCATAAATGGAGTATCTGGAGTGAGATAACCTTCAACAACATAATAATAATAATCGTCTGGGACATGTTTCTGGTCAACTACCTTTTCTCCGCCTTCTCCAGGCATATCATGTACATCAATTATTATTGGTGAGCATGCTTTCAGGTAAGGCACTTCACTAACAACTAAATCAACACTTACATCGTTAATAATCCACCATCCTTCCTGGAATTCTGGGCCTCCTCCTGAACCCATCAATAGAGTGTCGCCTTCGCTAAGGTTACCATCTTCATCTGTATCTATCCAACTCCATATACTATAGTTATTACAATATTCAGGTGATATCTCATGCCATATTGAGAGGTATGGGTCTGACATAACCGACTCCCACCACAATGGATCAGGAACCATTAATTCAACATACATATCCTGCTGGAATGCTGGAGGTATCATGGATAGATTCAGGGTTATTGTTATATTTTCAATTGTATACCATCTTGCCCTCTCATTTTCATCAATCATTTTAATATTATCCCCTATAGTAACATAGCCGTCATAATCCTCGTCATAGTAATCAGTTATGTCATACCAGTTGCAGAATCGTGGATATAACTCATGCCATGCATTAATTAAAACTGAGCCCCAGTTAACAGGCCATATGGGTTCAATTGGTATAGCGGGATGAAGATAAACAAGATTCTCTGGGTCATAATAGCCATGTCTTGGATGCCTCTTTATTATCACAGGTGGTGAGTTATCAACCCTATATGTCTGTATATGAATTTCGCCATGATTCAAAACATTGTCCTTTGTCCAGTAATATAAATCATGGATGCATTCATCATAGAAATGTACACCCAAGCTATCATTGTATACATACCATAGATAAATTCCATAAAATTCATTATTAATAACTGTATCATTGTAGTATATGCTAATATTCACAATTTCTCCATGCAATGTTGCATTATCTGTTTCATTAAATGGATGCCATATTCCATTGTAATAATATCCATAGAATATATCTTCAACACCAGAAGCACATTCTCCTGTATCATTAGCGGTTAAATTAATGCGCTCGCAACATTTTATGTATTTATATCCAACCTCCCATTCCCATTCTGCATATTCAAAACCACCCCACATATCATATACCATTACTGTATAGTTTATTGTTTCTCCTGGAGGTATAGTTGGAATTTCATATGTCATTTCATCTGCATTCACACCATACATCCAGTGAAGCAGGGTTAT
>DRIF01000142.1 GCA_011052825.1 Thermoplasmatales archaeon | reverse complement strand
TATCCTATATCTCTGCTGTAGTATGTTGCAAGAGGACCATGCATTAATATATAGTTGGATGTTGGGTCATACAAGAATATTAACCATGTATCATTTGGTGATTCCATAGCCCATTTTGCATAGAAGCTTAACTCTGCTCCTTTTGCTCCGAGTTTTTCAAAATCAATAACTGGACCAAGTAGATAATTTATATACATATTATTGTCATAAAAGCCAGCATCGTCAAAGCATCCCATTGAATAACTTCCACTATATGCATCATCAGATGTTCTATGCCATAGGTCTGGTCCGCCAAATGCTCCATGTTCCCATCCCATTGCTCCTGCTTCAAAGTCTTCATAATATACTGTCTGATGAACTAAATTAGTTACTGTTAAATCAACAGGAACATCTTCCTCAACATATGTTCCAAAGTTCTGTACGACTGCATCTATTGTTACTGACTCTAAATCAACTTTACCAGGTGCCTGCTGATAGGTTGGATCAATTGCCAAATCAATTACTCCAACATCATGCCAATCTTCAATTATAATATCTGATTTGAGTATATCATTCGTTACATCATCATCAATATTCTTGAATTCTACCATATACCAGTATATCTCACTGTGGTGTTTCTCTGCATCCAGGAACAAATCTGGATATTCAAACTGCAAATGCTTGCTCTCTCCAGCAGATAAATTAACCTGCTTGTATGCCTGCCATATAACTTCTCCCTGATGTATCAATCCTACTTTTCTTACATCATCAATATACCATCCTTCATTCTCAACAAAGCAATCACTATGCCATACCCATCTGAAATACATTTCGTCAGTAAGCTCCAAACCAGCATCTCTCAAATCAACTTTTGCTTTTAACCAATCACTTGTATCCCACTGTTCTGACTGTGAATAAAATTCTGTTACTCCATAATCAATCTGCACATCAACATCTAATGAAGCATCATATGTATAAATATCAAATGCAAGTAAATGCCATGTTTCTCCTCCATCATCTGATGCTTCAACATAACCATAGTCATATGGCCAGTATGTGTTTACCCAGTCTCCTTCTACCCAGAACCAGAATTCTAAATAGCCCTCATCATACATGCTCATGTCATTTGGCTTCCTTGTCTGGAGTATGTTATCCTGGCATGGCATATATTCTGCATATCTGCTTGATTTCATTGAATATTCTCCAGAGTGCACACGCTGTGTTGAAATATTCCACCAGTCACAACAAACTCCATCTTCATCAATAACCATGAAATCTCCAAGGATATTATCTTCAAATCCCTGTTCCCATTCCACTTCACTTATTTCCTTCCATATTGTTGCTGCAAGTGTTGCTTTCTTTCCAGCCCAGTTCTCATCTGGCATTCCTTCTGGTTTTGGATATACCCAGCTAACATTTCCCTGATTTATTACTTCAACATCAGGAATATGCATTCCTGGATGGAATCTGTTGCAATCAAAAATGCTCTTTCCATCAAGTGTTAAATCTATAATTGCTATATCATTGCCTTCAAGTTCTCCAGGTCCTGGTCCTGGTCCTGGTCCTTGTTCTTCTGCGGCAGTCAAAACCAGTCCTCTATCATAGGTTGTTGGACCACTACCCTCCTGCCAAGAAAAGCTATCTCCAGTCTTCGCACTCGCCCACAGTAACCAGTCTCCATCAGGGTCGTCATGGCTCTGAATTGCTACCCATCCCTCTGTTAAATCTACTGCATCAGAAAGATTTACCTCAAACTTATACATTTCAAATCCTACGTAGTATTGCCCAGTTGGTGTCACTGTTACTTCGCTTGCAGGAATGTCAAAAGATGCGACCAAATCGCTTGGTATATTTGTATGGTCTGTTGGGTCATCAGAGTAAAACTCTATATAGAAATTCATTCCATCCGGGTCTCCCTCAATCCAACCGCCACTGTAATACAGAGTAAGTCCCCACCAATGAACGTCGCCAATTGATTGATTTACGCCCCAGAAATTCTCATAAATCTTGTATCCAGCGCCTGCATCAGTTGTACCAAATGACCAATCATCATCTGGGTCATGTGGAAGTTGCTCGAATAATATATCACCTGCATCTCTTCCCTGTACATGGTCTTGTGTTTCACGATTTATTCCTTCGCTACCAAATGGTATCAAATCTCTAGGTTTGGGTATCTCTGATGGTGGTTTAACATTCGGGTCTCCATTACTTATACATCTCGGTGTAACTTCTTCAGCAATGGGTGATGGTTCACTTTGTGGTTTTGATGGTTCAGATGCCAAGATTGTCGTTGGTATCATCATAAATGTTGCTATTACTAAAACCATCGCTACTTTAGCCATTCTCCTCATAATCCACATATCTTGATTTCTCCCTTTCATGTTTTGCCTCCAAATATGTATACTAAAAGGGATATATAAATTCTTTGGTGAATTGGGTATACCTTCACTCTATAAAAATAATACTTCATCCTATAAAAATAGTATGGAAAAACATCATCCTATAAACTGATATGAAAAACAAAATCTTATATAAATCTTATATTTTTTTCTTGGTTTTATTGATAATATAAATTACAAATATAATAGCAAGAATTGGGAGGTAAGAAAAAAGAGATGTGTTTTTTCCTTTTTCTTCCTCTTCTCCCGTTTTATAGGTATAATATAGTGAATATGGTTTTCTCCTCCTTCCCATCTCTCAAAAACTACATGTGGAGTTAAATTGTAATCTAGAGTTATTGAAGGATATCTTGGGTCTTTAATTGAAACTATTTTTTCAATTTTAACATTCTTTTTTTCATCTATTTTTGCATAAAATAATTCTTTATCAGTATTCCACACTATATGAGCAACACCATTTGAATCAACAACTATATCTGGTTTTTTATCATCTCCCTTAGAAATTATTTTTTTATAAATTGATGAGGCATTTTGATTCATTTCCGTATAGTATATACTTGCTTTCCCACATAATCCATCTTGCCATACAATGTGCAAAATATTTTTTTCGTCTATATCAAATGCAGTCCAGTATGCATTCTCTTCTTTAAGTATTTTTTCTATAATCACCTCCCCCCATAAATTTTAAAATAACCAACTCTCCTTATATTTGGAGATGCTTCATCATATAAAACATGGACATATCCGTTTCTATCAATTCCTATCTTTGGTCTTCTTGATGACAAATCAGAGAAAGTTAATTTTTTCTCTGAAAAATTTGCACCTGTCTCATTTGGCTTTACTCCATAATATATCTGATAACCATCTCCTCTATCCTCACTCCACACCATATGAATATTTCCTTCGTTGTCCACAACCAAATCAGGGTCAATTGCTGAAATTGTATTTAGAGAAGCTCTCCTCAAGATATGTCCTTCTTTATTAAAGCTTATGTAATGTAGAGATCCATTCAGAGAATATAGCATATGGAAATTTCTTCCGTCAAAATATGTGGAAAGGGAATCTGCTTTTATGCCCTGTAATTCTCTGTATGAAGTTATATTTTTATCTTCAATTGTGCAGTATGTTAAATTTTTACCCTTCCAGAAAATAAATATCTCTTCCCCATATGATGTAATGGTAGGCCTTGGAAGAGAACTTTCCTCAGAAATTTTCAGTGGCGTAAGCCAGCTCCCGTATACCATAGGTGAAGAAAGCAGGAGTAATATTAACATTCCAACAAACTTCTTCATTTAATCACTTATTTTATGTATTAATTCTATAATTTATTTCTTTTGTTGCTGTTTTTACTTGTTGCTGTTTTTTATTCTCTTATTTCATCTTATTTCATATCTGAAAATATTACGCCGTAAAAAAATATATAAATAAAGAGTATTTTACCATCATGAAATCAGAAATTATATCTATGTCTGTGTTGATAGTTTTAATGATAAATGTGGTAACTGTCTCAATTGCATATGAAGATAGAAATTTAAAACCAGAGATTATTGAAATAAAAAAAGTTTTTTCTCAGCCACGCTTCAATGAAAATGGAGAATATTTAATAGCAAAAATAGACAACATAGATTCCTATATGGCAGAGGCAGGTAGACCTCTTATTCCCTTTGAACCAGTTAAAATGACTTTCCCCCTAGGAACAAAAATAGGAAAAATAGATGTTTTTCATTCTCCAGTAAGAGAAATTAAATTGGATAAAAAAATAGTGCCTGTCCTACCTTTCCTTCTGAATATGAAAAATGAACATCATAAAATAAGAGAGGACGAAAGCATATACAATAGCTTTTCACCCTACCCAGAAAAATGGTTTTCATATTCTCTAGGTGGAGGAATAGAAAATGGAAAACATGTAACAATTCTAAATTTATACATCTATCCAATGAAATATATTCCAAAAGAAAACCTTATTGAGTATGTGGAAGAGATAAAAATAAGGATAGAGATATTTCCTAAATCCTTACACATATCTGATGAAAAATATGATTTGCTTGTTCTCTCTCCAGAAGAATTTGCTGATGAACTTTCACCTCTTATAGAACACAAAAATAACAATAATGTATCTTCTATACTTGTTACCCTGAACAATATTCCAATGAATGGAAGAGATAAACAGGAAGACATAAAATATTACATAAAGGATGCAATTGAAAAATGGGGAATTAGATATGTAATGCTTGTTGGAGGGAAAGATGAGTTTCCGGTTAGATACACCTATATTACCTATGCATATGGAAATAAAATAATAGATGATGAAGTTTTTGTAAGCGATTTATATTATGCAGACATATATGATGAAAATGGAGAATTTTCCAGTTGGGATACAAACAACAATGACTTATTTGGTGAATATAATTGGCAAAATACTGGTTCAACTGATGATGTTGATTTATATCCAGATGTTTATATTGGTAGATTGGCATGCGTCGATGAAAATGAGGTTAGAACAGCAGTTGAAAAAATAATAAGATATGAAAACATGAAGGCATATGGAGAACCATGGTTTTCAAATGTTGTTGTTATTGGAGGGGATACATCTCCAAATGATGATGAAGAAATAGATGAAGGAGAGTATATTGGACAGAAAATATTGGATACAATGGAAGGATACAATGGAATAAAAATATGGGCTTCAAACAATGAGGTAAAATATGCATCAAACATAAATTCTGCCATTGAAAATGGAGCAGGATTTGTGAGTTTTTCGGGGCATGGAACTCCAACATCTTGGGCGACACATCCTCACAACAAAGAGGGATGGATCCCATATGGCGGTTATAAAAATTTAAACATAGAAGCACTAACAAATAAAGATGAACTTCCAATTGTTATAATAGATGCATGTTCAAACAGCAAATTTGATGAAATTTCCAACTGCTTTGGATGGACATTTGTATCAAATGAAAATGGAGGAGCAATAGCGAGCATAGGCAATTCTGCCCTGAGCTGGGGGTATTCAGGAAGCTATACAATAAAGGGTTTATCTGGATTTATGGAACTTGGCGCTTTCAAATCATATAAAAATGGAGCGAAAACATTTGGAGAAATGTGGGGAGAAACAGTAAGCAGTTATTTAAGCCAAGTTGGAGCAAGGCGCGCATTAGATTATAAAACAGTTGAAGAATGGCAAGCTTTCGGAGACCCCTCTCTTCAAATTTCATCTCCTTCTCTCCCTCCAAATAGACCGGACAAACCAGAAGGAGTTACCTCTGGAAAGAAAGGAGTTGAATATTCATTTACAACATCAGCAATCGACCCAGATGGAGATGATATATATTATCTATTTGACTGGGGGGATGGAAGTATAACAGAGTGGCTTGGTCCCTATAAGTCCGGAGAAAAGGTTAATGCATCTCATTCGTGGGATAAAAGAGGTACTTATGAAATAAAGGTTAAGGCAAAAGACGAATACGGCTCGCAGAGTGAATGGTCTGAACCATTGGAAATAAAAATTAAATTTACTTTTAATTCGCTTTTAAACAAAATCTCAGAAATATTTGGAGATATAATTTATATGATGTTAAAAAATTTAATTTATGGATTAAAATGAAATATGTAATCGCAATTGCGGTTTTACTTTCAACGGCATTTATATCTTCAGCAGAGTTTCATGGACTAGAAGCTTATGACGAAAAAGGAGATTGCTCAAGCGATGGAAATAAAGTCGATTTTCCAGATGGAGATTTAATTTATTCCTCAGTTATAGAAAAGAATGGATATACAATTTTGATAGCAGAAGTTCTTGGAAAAATGAGAGAAAATACGTACTGCGAATTCAACATATATACTTCAGAAGAGACGGTTAGAATATATTATAACGGAGGACATATTTTTGTATATAAGGACAGTAGGGGAGGAATAAAAGAAAACTGCACATTTAAAATTGAGAAAAATAAAATTGAGATAAGTTTACCATGGCTCTTTAAAAATATAGAAAATGTTTCTGTAAACATAGATTTGAGGGAGGGAAGTTATTGGTATTTCGACAAAATTCCAATCGAAAATTTTCATCCATTATCAGAAAAGAAAAAAACAGGAGGATTTGGTTTTGTAGGCATTATCGTTTCAATAGCAATTCTGTATTTTATTCTAAAAATTTATAATAAACACCTCTAAAAAGTGCCTGTTGCTGTTGCCTGCCTCATCATACCCGATGGCAGTTATCAAATGATTTCCAAATGTTCTCTCATTCCACATCCATATGTATGGTGGATCTGTTGCAACGTGTCTCAATCTCCCATCAATGTAAATTTCTACTTTCTCAATTTCGCTTTCATAATCTCTTGCAAAGACTCTTATTGTTATTCTACCAAAAATTATTGGCTTTATCAGAGTAGGTATTATTGGTCTATCTGCTATATATAAAAATCTTTTTGGTCTTTCAATAATAACTGCTGGAGGATTTGTATCTGCCTTAATTTCAAAGGTATAAGTTGAAGATTTTGCTGAATTTTTTGAAGTGTCATTTGCCCATATGTGATAGTAATATATTCCGGGAACTGTATAGCTCATGTTTTTGAAATATATATTTCTGCCTATTTTTCTCATGCTAACATTTATTTTTGTGCTATCTGGATAAATTATTATAGCTTTTACAGTATCTACTCCAAAGTCATCTGTTACTACGCATGTTATGTTAACATGCCCTCCAACTATTTGGGGATCTGGAGAATCCTCAACATCTGAGATTACTGGAGGATTTGTATCTGCCTTAATTTCAAAGGTATAAGTTGAAGATTTTGCTGAATTTTTTGAAGTGTCATTTGCCCATATGTGATAGTAATATATTCCGGGAACTGTATAAGTATGATTGTAATAATATCCACTACAGGGTATATAATCCATGCTCTCGTTAACTGTACAGCAATTTGGATATTTTATTATGACTCTAACGGTATCTACTCCAAAGTCATCTGTTACTACGCATGTTATGTTAACATGCCCTCCAACTATTTGGGGATCTGGAGAATCCTCAACATCTGAGATTACTGGAGGATTTGTATCTGTTTTAACTTTAAATGAGCGATTAGCTGGAGTGGGGTCAACATTTCCTGCCTCATCTTTTGTCTTTACCATAAAATTATATGAACCACTTGGTAAATCAAAATAAGTTTTTGTTGTCTGATTTGTCCAGCTTGACCATGACACGTCATATCCTTCAAGCTTGTAGGAGTATAACAAATTTGATGTTGGAGTGTAATCGTCTGTTCCAACCCATTCAAATGTGACATCATTATAATAAATTGTCCCATAGGGCCCATTTAATATGTAAGTTTCTGGAGGAGTTACATCATTTGTTATATTGAATGTATATAGTAAAGAAATATTTGAGTTTCCGGAAGTATCGTTTGCCCATATGTAAAATGTATATGTTCCAATCATAACATAAGAAGAATTGTAAAAATGAGATGGAACATAATGTGGTGATACAGGCATTTTTTGCATTGTAATATTGTATGTGGAATTATCTGGATAGGTAATATTTAACTTAACAGTATCCACTTCAATATTATCTGATACAGCACAAGTTATATTAACATATCCTCCGGATATCTGTATTTCTGGATTTATTTCCACATCTGTTATAACTGGTGGCTCGGTATCTTGAAAAGCCAGAAAATTCGGTAAAATAAACAAACTTATACCCAAGCCCAAAACAATAATTTTTCTATTCATATTTATTTTATTAAATCTGAATATTTATTACTTTCTGTTACAATTAAATTGTGTGATCCTGAATTTATTTCACAATTCAGATAATCATCTCTTGCCCCATCAAAAACTTTTAAAAGAGGAATCTTTTTTATAGAAGCTTCATAAGAGATGTAAAACTCTGGTTTGTGTGAAAGTTTTATAAAATTATAAGAATTATATCATCTCACAAATTCCCCCATAAAATT
>DRIF01000141.1 GCA_011052825.1 Thermoplasmatales archaeon | reverse complement strand
GTTAATAACAAAATTCACCGCTTTTTCCGATGCAATTTTTATAACTTCGTCGAATGTTTTATTTATTACAAATATTCCCATGAACTTCTTTGGAATAAGATTATATGGCAAATTATTGTTCATTAATGCTATTGCTTCTCTTGTGTGCAATATTTTATTCAGTCCAAATTCGCAAATTCCGATAGAATTATATTCACTTATCTCATTTTTATACATCCCATTCCCTCCTCTTTTTATCTTTCAATTTAATAAAAAGATGTAATTAAAAAATAAATCGATTTTTTGGATGGGCTCCCAAGCAATGAAATTTTTAAATAAGATACAATATACCTTTTATGGAAAGGATATTCATAGGCGTTGCATGGCCATATGCAAATGGCTCTCTTCATCTTGGGACTCTTGCTGGCGCTCTATTGCCTGGAGACATTTTTGGGAGATATCACAGAATGAAGGGAAATGAAGTGTTGATGGTTTCTGGAAGTGATGAACATGGAACTCCAATAACAATAACTGCTGAAAAGGAGGGGGTTGAACCAAAGGAAATAGCAGATAAATATCACGAGGAGCATAAAAGAAATCTAGATGAGCTTGGAATAAAATTTGAGAATTTTTCAAGAACAAGCAATGAATTTCATAAGAAAGTTGTGAAGGATTTTCTGGTTAAATTATATGATAATGGGTATATCTATCCAAAAAAAGTTCAGTCATTTTATTGCGAGAAGTGCAAAAGGTTTCTTCCAGACAGATATGTTGAAGGAGTATGCATTCATTGTGGAGGGAGAGCGAGAGGAGATCAGTGTGAGGAATGTGGCAGAACGCTTGATGTTGATGAAATAAAAGAGCCAAAATGCAAAATTTGTGGCTCAATTCCTTTTTTAAAAGAAACAGAACATTTATTTTTTAAACTCTCCTATTTTGAAGAAAAGTTGATGGAATGGCTTAAAGATAAAAATTACTGGAGAGATAATGTTATAAACTTCACAATAAATTTCATTAAATCAGGATTAAAGGACAGGGCTATAACACGCGATTTAGAGTGGGGTGTTGAAGTTCCAATAGAGGGATATGAAAACAAGAGGATTTATGTATGGTTTGAGGCGGTTATTGGATATCTGCATGCATCAATGGAATGGGCTGAAAAAACTGGAAAGAAGGATGAATGGAAAAAGTGGTGGGTTGAGGAGGCAAAGCATTATTATTTTCTCGCCAAAGACAACATACCATTCCATACAATAATATGGCCTTCAATGCTGATGGCTCATGGAGGGCTTAATCTCCCTTATGATGTTCCCGCAAATGAATATTTAACTTTATCAGGCGAACAGTTTTCCAAATCAAGAGGCGTAGGAATATGGATTCCTGACATACTCAAAAATTTTAATGCAGATGCAGTCCGCTATTATCTTTCAATAAACATGCCTGAAAAGAGAGATACTGACTGGAAATGGGAGGATTTTATGGCAAAGGTAAATAATGAACTTGTTGCAATATATGGAAATTTTATACACAGGGTTTTAACATTTTCATACAAAAATTTCAGAAAAATTCCTCCTTATCTAAAAAGAAGTGAAAGAGATTCTGAAATTATTGAAGAAGTGAAAAAGAATTTTGAAGAGGTTGGAGAGTGCATAGAGAAATGTCATTTTAAGGAAGGGATGAAAAAAGTAATGAGGATGGCACAGATTGGAAATCAGTATATTAATGAAAACGAACCATGGAAACTGATAAATGAAGATGTTGAGAGATGCAAGAGCGTCATGCACACGTGCATCAAAATTGTTAAAATGCTTGCATTTGCCTCCGCTCCTTACATGCCAAAAACTGCAGAAAAAATATGGAGAATGCTTGGATACAAAGACAGCATTCATGAGCATAGATGGAGCGAGGCAGAGGAAATAAATGAGAATGAGATTGAAAAGCCACTTCCACTCTTCAGAAAAATTGAGATGAAAGAGCAGAGAGACCCTTTTTCATTGCTTGATTTAAGAGTTGCAAAAATTATTAATGTTGAAGACCACCCAAATGCAGATAAGCTTTACATTATGGATGTGGATGTTGGAAAAGCCGGAAAAAGGAGAATAGTTGCGGGAATAAAGAAATGGTATAAAAAAGAGGATTTGACTGGAAAGAAAATTGTTCTTCTTGCAAATCTTGAGCCTGCAAAAATAAGAGGAGTTGAATCAGACGGAATGTTACTCGCTGTAGATAAAAACGGAGAGGCAATACTACTCGTTCCAAATGCTGAGGAAGGAGAAAGAGTTTATGTAGATGGGATAACTCCTTCTCCCCCTGAAAGAGTAAGTTATGATGAATTCAAAAATATTAAGATTGTCACAAAAAATGGTTTAATTGAATATAATGGAAAAATTTTAATGGATAAAAATGGTGCAATTAAAATTGACCATTATGTTGAAGATGGCTATAATGTAAGATGATTGTCTTTACTCAACAATTTTGTCCTTAGAAAGCAATAAATTTAAATATAATTATGATATATTGATATTCAATGACAAAATACAGCACAATATCCATATCTCATGAACTGTACAACAAAATACAGGAATTTGTTAAGAAAAATCCCGAGATGGGGTATGGAAGTGTTGCAGATTTCTGCAAGGAAGCAATAAGATTGCATGTTGAGGAAATTAAAGACGAAGTGAGAAAAGATTTTTTGAGAAGACTTGACGTTCCTGTATTAATAAAAAAAATAGAGAGATTGTCTGCAATTGATGCTGGACTGTATGGAAAAATATTTGAAAAAATGAAGGAGATGGTTTTTGTTTTATCAGATGATTTAAAAATAAAGGAATGCAATACTGAATTTTTTGATAGCATGGGATATTCATTAAAAGAAGAGTTAATAGGGAAGGATATTGAAGAAATTTTTGATGATTTCAACTTAAAACATATGATAAAAACAAGGGAATTCAAAAATTATGAAACAAAGGCAGTAAGGAAGGATGGAAAGAAAATAGATGTTTTACTAAGCGTTGCAAGATTAAATGGAAAATATGTTGGAACAGCAAAAGATATAACAGTTAGAAATTATATTCTGGATAGAGAAAAAAAGATGAGAGAACTTTATGAATATCTCATTGATGAGATGTGTGACGTTGTTGTCATTATCCAGGATAAAAAGATAAGATTTTTAAATAAAGCAATAACAAAAACTGGATGGAAAAGAGAAGAGCTGATGGGGAAAGATTTCCTTGAATTTGTTGGAGAGGAAGATAGGAAAAGAATTGTTGAAAATTATAAAAAATCACTTAAGGGAGTTGATTTAGGAAAACCTAGGAGATATAAAATTTTAACAAAAGACGGAGAAAAAGTTGTTGCTGAAATGCTCTCAAGAAAAATTGAATATGAAGGAAGACCAGCTCTTCTTGTAACAATAAGATATATAGGATATTCCTCAAAATAGGTGATACACTTTTCCTCAAAATTTTATTAGGCTTTCTAACCTGTTACATCCGAGCTCCAGAGCTATGTCAGCTTTCATAGCTCTCGTTTCATCCCCTCTAACAAAATTGTAAATTATTCTCCTCAAGCTAAGAAAAGCATCTGCAGATTCAAATGATTTAAAGCCACGCATTATCTTGTAGCGTTGCTTTACATCCTCGTTATACCTCTCTATTGGATTGTTATTATGTTCTAAGCCATATTTCTTGCACGCTATTGGAACACCATGAATAAGCTTGCATACTTTTGAAAAATACTTATT
>DRIF01000140.1 GCA_011052825.1 Thermoplasmatales archaeon | reverse complement strand
TTTATTGCTATCGGAAAAGAATATGCAAAACCTACAGTCAGAATAATAAATCCAGAAGAAAACTATCTTTATTTTATTGGGAAGAAAATTTTACCCACTCCCATAACAATAATCATAGGAGAAATAGATGTTATGGCAGAGATGGAAGGAAATGAGGGCAATGTAGAAAAAATGGAATTTTATGTTGATAAAGAACTGAGATATATTGACTATGGTGAGCCATATATATGGGAATGGAAAGAACTTTCATTTTCATTTCATGATTTAAAGGTAGTTGCATATTTCAATGGAAATTCAGTAAGTTCGGAAATCAAAATATTAAAATTATTGTGAGAAAAATGAAAATAGGAATAATTGGAGGAACAGGTTTTTATGAAATGAAAGGAGAGGAAATTGAAATTGAAACAAAACATGGAAAAATATTGGCATATTATTTTGAAAAGCATGACAGAGAAATATTTTTTATATCACGACATGGAAGGGAGCATGTGCCAGCACATGCAGTAAATTATTATGGAAACATGGAAGCAATGAAGAAAATTGGTGTGGAAGCAATTATTGCAACCTCCACAGTTGGTTCAATGAGAAAAGAAATCAAAGTTGGCTCATTTTTCATTCCATATGATTTTATTGATTTTACAAAAAGAAAAAGCACTTTTTATGACGATGTTGCCATACATGTTGACATGACTTTTCCATTTTGCCCAGTTATAAGAAAAATTTTAATTGAAAATTCTTTAAAAATAGGAGAAACAAAGGAGGGAATTTATGCTGTGACAGAAGGTCCTCGCTTGGAAACGAAAGCAGAAATAAATATGCTCAGAAATTTTGCACATGCTGTTGGAATGACTTTATCTCCTGAAGTAGTTCTTGCAAAAGAGGCGGGAATATGTTATGCGTCTCTTTGCATTGTATCCAACTATGCTTCAGGAATGCAGGAAAAACTTGATGCACAGGAAATTAAAAAAGTTTATGAAGAGAAGAGAGAGGATGTTATGAAAATAATTGATGAAACAATTTCAAAAATTCCAGAAAGTAGAGAATGCGGGTGTAAAAATGCTCCAGAAAGTGGAAAATTATGACTTAGAGGAGCTGGTAAATTTTGTTTATTCTATATACAGACATACAGAAGGGAAATATCCTTTTCTGGAATGGGTGGAAAATAAGCCAGATAAAAATGATTATGAAAAATTTAGAGATATATATAAAAACTTTTTGAGGAAAAGGATTGAAGAAGAATTTGATGAATTTTATCTATGGAAAAATGAAAAAATTATTTCAACATTTGCACTTGTTTATGAATTCAAAAATAAAAATATAGAATGGATACCTCCTTTTCTTGCTAAAAAAAATTCTGGATTTATCGAATTTTTTATAGTTTCTCCTGAATATCAAGGCAAAGGATATGGGAAAATTATGCTAAATAAAGCAATAGAAAGATTGAATGAACTGGGAAAAGATAAATATGTTGTTACTTCCTCCAAAATAGATGCATATTCTTTTTATAAAAAATTTGGCTTCAAAGATTTCTGCACATACAAACAATTTTTAATAATGAAATATGGAAATGATTAAGAATATACTGTTGCAATAGAAGTTGTTATTTTAAACTTAAGCGTTATTTCTAAGAATAGAATTAATCTTCTCATATTTATAGAGGGATATCCTGTCGCATCTCACTACCCATTTTGATATAAGAAATAAATATCCAAAACACTAAATTCTATTTATAGTCTTTGACCAAAATAATTTCTCATTGGATAGTTACAACTTCTGGTATTTTCAAAAATTTGTTAACTACTTCGGGCTTTAGCCCGGAGTAGTTAACTTAAGTTAACAGCACCATCAATTGAGGGAAAAATTTAAGTCAAAAATTGTATATATTTTTGGATGCAAAAAATGAGAGGAAAAATAGTAATCTTGGGTATTTTTGCAATCCTTATTGGAAGCGAACTATCAATGACGATTTTAAATGATGTAAAGGCATCACCAAATGGAAATATTTTAGACCAAGCACAGGAAGAGATAAATTATGGGTTTTGGTTTGAAAAAACAGTTATTCGTTGGCAGGAGTTTAAACCCACTCGGACATCGCTGGTACAAATTGATCTCTGCATTGGGAAGAATGGCAATCCTGGCAACGTGCACGTAGCAATTAAAAATGGTGCAGGAGATACGCTGTGGGAAACCACTATTGCCGAGGATGACATTGGGTGGGGATGGATCGAAATAGCCGTTACTCCATCGATCTCATTGATACCAGATAATTCCTATTACATATATGTCTGGAGTGATACCGATTCCCCGAATCCAGACCAACGCTATTTTTGGATGGGTCAGACAGACTCGGACTACCATCGGGGAATAAGTAGTGTTGAAAGCTCTTGGCCAGGATATGATTTCGCATTTAGAACATGGTCGCCAGGAGAGGGACTTCCTACTCCTATATTGTATTCACCAGCAAATGGAGCTACATTTGATGTTGGAGATACTATTCATTTTGATTGGAGTGATGTTACACCAACTCCGGGAAGCAGTATCTACTATTATATCGAGTGGACTCAGAATCCCGATGATACAACTGATGGATATTATAACACGGGCGGTTGGCATGATGGTGGCCCTCCTTCATCATACGATCATGTGTTTTCAACTCCTGGAGTATGGTATTGGCACATGTTTGCTCATGATAGTAGTGGAGCATATAGTGATTGGAGTGAAGAAAGATATTTCACGGTAGGAGAAGCTGGAGCAGATTTGGTTTATGATTCTCATCATATAGATGATGACAAACCAAAAGTCAATGCAAACCCTTTAGAGGACATGGGTATTGTGGATATATGGTGGACTCCAGCAAACCCAATGGTGGGGGAAACAGTCACATTATATGTAAAAGCCAAAAATTTTGGTGATATTCCCATTCCTGGCGGTGCATTTAGAATAGAATTTTGGATAGACGAAGAGTGCGTTAGCAGCATAGAATCACATAAGACATGGCAACCAGGAGAGGAAGAAACTATTGAAGAAGATTGGGTTTTCGATTTGGATGGAGAACACGAATTTTCGGGGGAGATAAATCCACTTAACTGGGCCGATGGAAATAGTGACAATAATGTTATTACAAAATATATTTATGTTTCATCGTCTACAGGAAATATTTTACATGTGGGTGGCTCCGGACCCTATAATTATACAACCATACAGGGCGCAATAAATGGTGCACAGGACGGATACACAATAATTGTTCATGATGATTCATCACCATATTATGAAAACGTTGTTATTGATAAGGAAATAACCATTATCGGAGAAAATGTAAATACCGTTATAAATGGAGGAGGAAAAGATGTTATCAAAGTGATAACAAATAATGTTACTATTTCCACTCTTTATCTAACAAATGGAGATGAAGGAATATATATAAAACGAGTTAGTAATGTATGGATAAAGAACTGCAAACTTTCTGGCAACGATGGTTCTGGTGCGTTTGTATACTATTCAGATAACGTCCATATAATTGGATGTACTATAAGTGGGAATGGTTGCAATGGTTTAAATTTTTACCACTCGAACAATAATACTATATCGAATTGCTATATTTATTCTAATGATCAGGGAATAGAATTTGAGGACTCGCATCATAATATTGTACAATACTGCCGTATCTATCAGAATAATGAGGAAGGTCTTGATATCTGGCAAAGCAATGATAATACTATTTTAGATTCTTCAATACACGATAACGGTGATGATGGAATAGAGGTAGGTGAGTCCATCAATAACAAAATAGATAACTGTAGTATATTTTCTCACGATAGTGGGAATGGTATCATACTCGGAGGCTCCTATAATGGAGTATTAAATTGTAAAATCTATTCCAATCATTATGAAGGAGTTTACATAGATGATGGCACCAACAATACAATTTTGGGTTGTAACATCTATAATAATGATGAAGGCGTGCGCTCATCTTCAATTGGTACACAGATCCATTATTGCAATATTTATGATAACTATGATTATGGAGTGAGAAACATGGTTTTTGAAGAAGAGTATATCATTAATGCATCTTACTGCTATTGGGGCTCTCCAGATGGACCCAGCGGAGTTGCTTCTGGAAGCGGTGACGCAGTTAGCCAAAATGTAATATATCAGCCATGGGCAAATGAACCATATGGGGGCATTAACCAATCACCAAGAGCTGTTTTTGATTGGGAGCCTTACGAGCCACAAGTCGGAGAAACCATCACATTTGATGCTTCCGATAGTTATGATCCGGATGGATATATAACAGGTTATAGATGGGATTGGAATGGAGATGGAACATGGGATACAGGATGGCTTAGTTCACCTTATGCTACATACAGCTATTCTGATGCTGGAACATATAGGGTTAAACTCCAAGTAAAAGATAATGACGGAGCAACGGATATCCAAAGACAATATATAGAAGTTATTGAAGGACCCAATCAACCTCCCGTTGCAGATTTTACATGGAACCCCGCAAATCCAAAAGTAGGAGAAACAGTTACTTTCGATGCCTCAGCGAGCTATGATCCAGATGGAAACATTGTTTTATATGAATGGGATTGGAATAGCGATGGAATATATGATGAGAGTGATTGTGAGCCAATCGCTACTTATGCGTGGGGTAGCGAAGGAAATTATGGTGTTACGTTAAGAGTAACTGATGATGACGGTGATGCAGATATAATAACGAAAGTAGTAAGTATTGGAATGGAAAATCAACCTCCTGTTGCAGATTTTACATGGGGTCCTCTTCATCCGTTTGTCGGAGAAATCATCACATTTGATGCTTCCAACAGTTACGATCCAGATGGATACATTGTTGGTTATAGATGGGATTGGAATGGAGATGGAACATGGGATACAGGATGGCTTAGTTCACCTTATGCTACATACAGCTATTCTGATGCTGGAACATATAGGGTTAAACTCCAAGTAAAAGATAATGATGGAGCAACGGATATCCAAAGACAATATATAGAAGTTATTGAAGGACCTATTAAACAAATAGATTTAACGCTTTATGTTGAAGATGCCATTCAGCCAGAGGGTACTCCGCCGATGGTAAATAAGGCACCCGGTGATCTAGTAGATATAGTTTCGGTTGTTAAAAATAATGAAGATTTAAGAGAGAACGTAAAGGTATCTATAACTCAAGGATCTTGGGTAACATTGGAGGAATGCATTATTAGAGATGATTTTATGGACAACGATGAGAGTGAATTAGGTTGGCAACAGGATGGGTATACTTGGTCGACAAATATTTATCTTGATCCTGGTTTGAGTAGGCAAGTGGTTTGGAGATTCAGAATATCTGAAAGTGTTCCTCTCATTTGTCTACCGGTACATGGCGAAGTCTCAGTAGAGAATGTAATATGTGACTCCTATGATACAGGATTTTCTATTTCTGATAATGCAAAAGCAATCATTGTAACAAATAGATATTTACTGTACGACGATAAATACGACGATAATGAAGTTAAATCGCTTTTGGCCTATCTTTATCAAATATCTGACTGGAGAAAAGAAGATTGCATCATTTATTATGTTGATCATTATAATGAAAATTTAAGGAATTGGGATCAAAATGTCAATTATGCTAGTGAAAATACAGCAAATACAGTGGCTAATGAAATCGATGATCTTATTGAAACTTGGGCTATTAAGACAAACCCCGATTATTTGATGATAATCGGTGGAGATGAGATAATCCCATTTTACAGACTGAATGATTCAAAATATATCGATAAAGAGGGGCTTAGGGAAAAGGATCGCAAGTATGATAGCGCTGATCCTATATTACATGTATTTGATGAGAACTATTTTCTCTCGGACAATCCTTATGCAGATATATCTGGGAATGACTATGAGATAGGGGAACTGGAGTTGTCCATGGGGAGAATCGTTGGTCATACTGCATCAAATATGGAGAAATTTATAAAAGCAGGAATTGAAGGGGCCAACGATTTAGATAATGCAGTTGTCGCTTCATGGGCAGGTGGCGATGTAGATTACGTTATAGATGCATTGAATAAAAAAAATGTTAACATCATTGACCAAGATATTTTGACAGAAAATAGTGGATGGACAAAAGATCAACTTAAGAATGCAATGGAACAAGGATTCCAAATATTCCATTTTCAGCCTCATTCAAGCTATAACAGTTTCGATATCCCAGATGGGTTTTTTGGTGCTTGGGAATTCCGTGATATAGATTCAAATGGTTGCATAAGTAATAATAAGCCGCTCATGATTTTCGGTACTTGTAGAGCAGGAGTTGTTACTGATAGAGATGGGGCAGTATGGCATCCAGATTGGAATGATTGTTTACTTTATGCATTGTCAGACAGGAGCTGCAGTGGAGTAGTTGCTTCTGGAGGAATAGGATATTATGATTCTGAATACAGCTGGTGGATTTTTAACCATATGGGATGGGGGGAAGCTCTTGTTAATGATTATATGTCGAGGCTAATTACAAATAGTGTGGAGAGTCCCCCATTTGGAAAAGTCCTTAGAGACGCTAAGTTACATTATGATAAAGGATTGTGGTGGGATGGTTATGATAAAAAAACGGTAACTGAATTTATGCTTTTTGGAGTTCCTTGGGCAACAATTGATCCACTACTTAATACAGAAAACAATTCCACCCCAACAACTAACGCCTCATTTTCCATAAAAGTTTCAAATCCAATTCATGTTTCTGGGAATACCTATACCAGGATAGTCGAAATAAATGTTACAGATTATAATGTTTCAAAGATTAATGACTATGACTTAATTGGGGTTAATGGTACACAGCTTACTTCAGATTCACATAAGCCAGTAATTCCAACTGTGGGGGTTACGTTGTTACTACCGCCCGATTCTAATGTAACAAATGTGACCCTTGTAGACAATATTACATCAATGATTGGATATTATAATATCCCATCAATAGCTCCAGCTACCATGAATGAAACAGGAGGATTAGAACCATCAACAGGAGTAGGATTTTATCCTTCCCCAACATATTCAATTGATTGCTCAACCTTGGAGGAACATAGAGTAGCAAGAGTTAAGATAGCTTTAATTCAGTACAATCCACAAACAAATGAAACAATCCTCTACAAATACATAAAACTACAGCTCACTTATCAAACTTCAACGCCAATAGTAATTACTGATTTTTCCCCAAACAAAATAGAATATGTAACTGGTGAAATGATAAACACTTCTTTAACCGTAGAAAATGTTGGATCGGAAGATTTAACCAATTTAAGAGCAAATTTGAGCTTGAGAGACAATTTTGGAAATGTAAAAGCATATACAGTTAGTCTACCGTTTAACATAAGCTCTGGAGAAACAAAGACCATACCAATTGAACTTGGTCAAACCCTGCCGACCGGAACATATTTATTAGAAGTGAATATAACAGGGAGCGGTACACTTGCGACATCCTCTAAATATATCCATATACTATCTGGCGAAATCATTGGCTTTAATTACTCCAAGGAAGTAAACTTGGGAGATGATATAAAATTTGAGATATTATTTAAAAATTATAAACCAACAAGTGTTGATGCTAAATGTGTAGTATATATCTATGATCCATATGATATTCAAGTTGGTGAGTTGCCTTCTCTTCCCGTTGATGTATCTCCAAATTCGATAGTTTCGATAAATATCACATGGAATACACTTGGAAAAGAAATTGGAGAATATACGATAGCTGCTATGGTGTTTGCAGATAATGAATCCTTTGGTCCTTTGTTAGGTACATTTACGATTTTGCAAGATATAACTCCTCCAATAACAAAAAAAGAAATAGGAGAACCAAAATACGCCAATGGGACATGGGTAACATCTTCAGCTCCTATATGGCTTAATGCAACAGATGACATATCTGGAGTTAATTATACGCATTATGAGATATGGTGGGATCAAGATGGAGATGGAATTGTTGACACACAAGTGAAAAATATCACTGTTTATGATAATGATGCAAATGATTTAAATCCAACTATAGGCAATATATCTGTCGAATTTAACTTTACAGAGCAATGCTTACATGAATTAAAATGGTATTCCGTTGATAATGCTGGAAATGTTGAAAATGTGACAAATCAAACGCATTATGTTGATGACTCGCCTCCAGAAACAACATTGAGTTATGGCACGCCTTATTATACAAATGGAATAGAAGAATGGATTACCACAACAACCCCTGTTTATTTAAATGCAACTGATTTGCCAGAATGTGCAGTTGGTGTAATGGCTACATATTATCGCATTAATGGAGGAAACTGGAGCTTGTATACTGAACCATTCACAATAAATGAAGAATGCGAACATACAATAGAATGGTATAGTATAGATTATTTAGGAAATGTTGAACAAATTAATTCAACAGTTGTGAATGTTGATTCATCACCACCTGTTACTTCTCTTTCATATGGCTCTCCATATTATACTGATGGCATAGAAGAATGGATTACAACTTCAACACCTATAACATTAACTGCTGTGGATGAACCAGAATGTGCAGTTGGTGTAATGGCTACATATTATCGCATAATAACAGATGAATATACCACCATATGGCATGAATATACTGGCCCATTCTATATGCCAGAGGAATGTGAACATACAATAGAATATTACAGTATTGATTGGCTTGGAAATGTTGAAGAAGTGAAGAGCACAGTTGTTTATGTTGACAATAGTGCACCAGAAATAGATATTATGGTTGGAAATCCTCATGTGAATGCATCTGATGGATACTATGTTACAAGTGATACACCTATAGATATTAATACATCTGATTTAGGATGCAATGGAGGAGTAGGAGTAGATGTCATATACTATCACATATGGTACATGGGAACATGGACACCATGGACATTGTATGACGGAATACCAATAACTCTGGATGGAGAATGTGTGCATTATCTCGAGATAAATGCAACTGATTACTTAGGAAATTCATATATTGCAAACTATACATTCTATGTTGACAATAGCCCACCAGTTAGCTGGCTCAGTGGAGAAATGATATTTGATGACTTCATAGATCCATGGTCAGAGTTCAGCATATTTGTTGATGATCAAGGAGAATGTGAAGTAGGCGACTACACAATTCATTTCCGCATTACAGGACCAGAAGGAAGCATGTTCTACTGGTTCCTTGACCATTACAACTGTAATGGAACATGGCATACTGGCATGCATAGCATACCGGTTTCATTCCAGTTGAGAAATGAGGAAGGATATGCACCACGTGGAATATATACTGTGGAATTCTGGGCAGAAGATGATTTAGGCAATGCAGAATCACCGCATAATGTAGAAACATTGAAGGTGGATACTGATCCACCAGAAACAACTCTCTCATTAAATGGACCAGTGTATGAAAACGAGAATGTATGGATCTCATTATCAACTCAGATTATATTGAAAGCAAATGATGAAGGTTCAGGGATAAAATTCGTTAAATATAAGGTAGACAAAGGTACATGGCATCATTACCTAAATCCAATCATAATAAGTGAACCAGGAATGCATACAATCTACTATTACAGCATAGACAATATAGGCAATGAGGAAGAGGAGAAGTCGTATATAGTATATGTTGACAATGATGTGCCATTAACAAATCTAAACATAAATGGACAATCTGTTGAGAATGGAATAACATGGATAAAGGAAGGAACAACCATATCATTTAGCTCCATTGATACTGGGGCAGGTATAAGTACAATATACTATCGCATAGATGATGGAGAATGGATTGAATATGCAATTCCATTTACAATAAGCAATGGAGAGCATGTAATAGAATACTATGCAGTAGACAATGTTGCAAATACTGAAGCAAAGCACACCATGGAAATAGGAGTTGATTCAACGACTCCTGAAATAAACATAGATATGCCAAAGGCAAGCTACTTATACATTGCTGGAAGGGAAATAATTCCATTGCCAAAATTCATACACGTTGATGCAATAATAATTGGAAAGGTGAATGTAAAGGCATCTGGAGGCGATGAGTGTGGTATAGAAACAATGAAAATCTACATAAATGATAATCTCGAATATCAGACAGTTGATAATAGTATAGAATGGACATGGAATGAAAGGGCATTTGGAACATATACAATAACAATTGAAGCAAATGATAAACTTGGATACGAAAGCCAGAGAGAGGTAAGAATTTTCATGATTAACCTTGTAGGTTAATCTCTCTTTCTCTTCTATTTTCCAAAATTTTTCTTGCCTTTTCTTTTGCTTCTGAATAAATTTTCTTTAAAGGTATGCCATTTTCCACCGCAATTTTTTTGCATTCATCATACTCTGGAGAAATGCTCATTATTTTCCCACCATAATATCCAACTTTAACACTAACTTCCCCATATTCAGTTCCTACTTTTAAAATTTCTCTTTCCAGAATATCTCTTTTTACTTTATGACACCTTATGCCAAATGTCGTTGTTTCTTCAAATATAACCCTCTTTATTTCCTCAATTTTATCATGAGTTGACAAAACTCTGAGTAAATTTCCTGCTCTTCCTTTTTTCATCATCACTGGCATAACAAAAGCATCAATAGCACCTGCAGACATCAACCTTTCAATGATATATGGAAAAATTTCTGCGTTCATATCGTCTATATTTGTCTCAATAACATACATACCATCTTTTTCAATTTCCTCTCCTATAATGAGGCGTAAAACATTTGGAAAATTCAGTTTCTTTTTACCCATTCCATATCCTGTTTTCTTAATCCTCATTTCAGGATATGAAAATTCTGCCATACTCACCAGTACAGCTCCAGTTGGAGTTGTTATTTCAGTAGGGGTTGAAGAAAAAACAACTGGCTTATTTTTCAGCAATTCAATAACAGCAGGGGCAGGAACAGGCAAAATGCCATGTTCACATTTTACCTTCCCCCTACCAAGCAAAACTGGAGAGGAATATAATTTTTCTATTCTCATTTCCTTTATACCAATTAGTGAACCAACTATGTCAACAATTGTATCAACAGCACCCACCTCATGAAAGTGAATTTCATCTATGCCTACACCATGAATTTTTGCCTCCGCCTCGCCAAGTTTAAGGAAAATTTCTTTTGCCTTCTCTTTTATATCTGAATCAATTTTGCTCTCTTCAATTAAATTTAAAATATCTGCAAGTTTTCTGTGCTTTCTATCTTCAGAAAAAATGTAAACGTTTGTTCCTTCTATAACATCTTTCTTTTTTTCTACTTCAATGTCAAATTCAATTTCCAATTTTTTCAGCTCTTTCTTCAACTTATTCACAGATAATCCAGCATCAATTAATGAGGCAAGAAACATATCTCCACTTATTCCAGATATTATATCAACGTATCCAATCATTTTATCCTCCTGTTTATTAAATGGGCTAAAACACCAGCTCCAACACCATTATCTATATTTACAACAGCTATTCCTGGAGAACATGTATTAAGCATGCTCATCAATGCAGAGAGGCCATTTATACCAGTTCCATAACCAGTGCTTGTTGGAACGCCTATTACAGGAGCAGATGTGAAATTTGATATTATTGTTGGTAGGATCCCATCCATACCAGCCACAGCTATTACAACATTTGCATTTTTTATTTCTTCGGCATAGTTTATTAGACGATGAACTCCTGCAACTCCAACATCATATATCCTTTTAACTTCGTTTCCAAGCTCCTCTGCAGTTACAGCTGATTCCTCTGCAACTGGAATATCACTTGTTCCCCCTGATGCAACCAAAATATATCCTTTTCCTTTCTCTTCTTTCTCTCCTATTGCAATAATACCGCATTCTTCATAATATCTGCAATTTTTTATTTCCTTCAACTCCTCATATATTTCCCTGTTCGCCTTTGAAATCAAAATTTTTTCTTTCTCCACCATTTCCATTACAATTTTTTTTATCTGCTCTTTTGTTTTTCCAGGAGCATATATTATTTCAGGTATTCCTCTTCTCAATCTCCTGTGAAAATCAATTTTTGCAAACTTCAAATCTTTGAATGGCAGACTTTCGAGCAATTTTTTTGCATCTTCAATGCTCATCTCATTATTTTTAACTTTTTTCAATATTTTCTCAATTTCCATTTTATCACAATATAATTGCAAAATTTAAATGTTTCATCTCCTTTTACATTATGAAATTAAGATACATTGCAGTTTCAGTAGCCATCATTTTTTTCATTTCCTTAATTTTATTTCCCCATGTAATATACGATGAATTCATATGGAAATATTTTGTGGGTCCCGTGGTAGCAGATGCAGTTGGGCATCCAGTTAGTTATCATGGGGTGGCGGCGAAAGAAGGTTATTCAATTATTTCAGAGCTATTTTATGGGTTAATTCTTATTTTATTCCTTTATTTTCTCTATCTTTTCTTTGAAAGGTATGGGGTGAAGGTTAATCTTAAATTCATTCTTTCCTCTCTTCCCTTTATTTTATATGGTTCAATATCAAGGGTTCTTGAAGATGCTGGAATTTTTGAAAAACCACTTTCATACCTTTTCATATCTCCTGTGATATATATTCAGATTGGTATTTTATTTTTCATATCAATAATTTATGGAATTTACTTCAAGGGGAATAAAAAATTTTTGTATGGAATAGTAACGAAAAATGCAATATATGTCATTCTTTACCTCTCCATATTATCTGTATATTCAAAATACACATTAAATCCTTTAATATTTGCTCTATTCTCAATAATTTCCTTTGGAATATATTATAAATGCAGTGAAAAAGATTATAATGCTGTTCTTTTATCCTTTGGATTTCTTGCATTCGTCTCTTCCTTCTATTTGCTTATTTATTTTGCATATAAAGAAGGTTATATTGATTCAAGAATTTTAATTGCCCCTCTTATAGCTCTATTTATAACTCTATTAATATATTTTGCATCAAAATATTCTAATTTTGAATTATTAAAAAATAGGATAAACAATCTTCTCGTTTTTGGGCATATGCTGGATGCAGTAACAACATATTTTGCTGTTGTGGATCCTTTAAACTTTGGAATAAAATATGGAGAAAAACATCCTCTTCCTGATTTCTTAATGAAAAATTTTCACGGAATTGGATACCCATTGCTGAAACTTTTTGTTGTTATCGGAATAATATATGCAATAGATGATTTAAAATTGAATTTGAAGAACACAATAAAATTTTTTATCCTATTCCTTGGATTATCACCAGGATTGAGAGATTTACTCCGCATCTTAATTGGAGTATAAAATACACTCTATGTTTTCTATAAATTTTTATATTAAACTCTTTTTACCTTTTATGAAAATTCTCTTTATTCACGCAGATTTTATAGAATACGAGGTGAAAGAGAAGGCAATTGAGGACGCAGAAAACGTGAAGAAGAAAAAGGATAGAATGGAGGATGTTCTGGTTGCTTTCATTTCGGTTGAAAATGATGATGAATGGCATATGCCTGCAATAAATGAAATAAAAAATGTTGCTTCCATGCTAAATGCTGAAAAAATAATGCTCTATCCGTATGCACATCTTTCAAGCAATCTTGCTCCTCCAGAAAAAGCAGTTGAAATATTAAATGAAATAGAAAAATCTTTAATGAGAGAATATGATGTGAGAAGGTCTCCTTTTGGATGGTATAAATCATTTAAAATAAGTTGCAAAGGACACCCTCTTTCAGAACTGTCAAAGCATATTGAATGCAGAAAAGAAGCAGAGGAGGAAAAAATAGAGTCACAATGGTACGTTCTCACTCCAGATGAAAAACTTATAGAGGCAGAAAAATTTGACTTTAGTGGAAATGAAGAACTCAAAAAATTTTATGAATACGAAGCATCTGGAAGCAGGAGAGCCGAGGAAGAGCCAGCCCATATAAAACTAATGCAGGAGCATGAAATAGTTGACTATGAGGCAGGTTCAGATTATGGAAATATGAGATGGTATCCAAAGGGATATTTAATAAAGAAATTGCTTGAAGAAAAAGTTGAAGAAATGTGCTTGGGAATCGGAGCAATGGAAGTTGAGACACCAATAATGTATGATTTGAAACACCCTGCCCTCAATAAATATGTTAAAAAATTTCCAGCTCGCCAGTACAGAATTAAGGCAGACAAACAGAGAGAAATGTTCCTGCGTTTCGCTGCATGCTTTGGACAATATTTGATGGCAAGAGATATGATAATTTCTTATAAAAATTTACCAATTCGACTTTTTGAACTTGCAAAATCATTCAGAAAGGAACAGCACGGAGAACTTTCTGGAATAAAAAGATTGCGTGCTTTCACAATGCCTGATATGCATACAATATGCAAAGATGAGGAACAATCACTTGAAGAATTCAGGAGACAGTTTTTGCTTTCAATAGAATGGTCAAAAATTATAGAAATTGAAGGAGAAATTGCAATACGCTTTGTGAGAGAATTTTTTGAGAAAAATAAAAATTTTGTTTTCTCGCTTGTGAAAATATGGGGAAAGCCAGTATTGATAGAAATGTGGGATAAAAGATACTTTTATTTCATAATGAAATTTGAGATAAATATGAATGACTCTGTGGGAAAATCTTTTGCTCTTTCAACTGTTCAGATAGATGTTGAAAATCCCGTTTCTTTTGACATAAAATATTTTGATGAGAAAAATAAAGAAAAATATCCTTATCTGCTTCATGCCTCCATATCTGGAGGGATAGATAGATGTGTGTGCGCTCTGTTGGAAAAAGAGGCGTTGAAAATGAGGAAAGGAAAGAAAGGTTCTTTCCCATTCTGGCTTTCTCCGACTCAAATAAGATTTATTCCAGTTAGTGATGAATATGTTGAAGATTGCATTAAAATTGCTGAAGAAATTAAGGCAAGAGTAGATGTTGACGACAGAGATGCAAGCGTATCAAAGAAGATAAGAGACGCAGAGAGAGAATGGATTCCAATAATAATAGTTTATGGAGAAAAAGAAAGAAAAGGAATTTTCAAACCGAGATATAGATTTGAATGTGAGGAAAAAGAAATAGATATTGAAGGGCTTAAAATTTTGGTGGAAGAGAAAATGAAGGGATTTCCTTTCAGAAAACTGCCTCTTCCTATATTGCTCAGCAAGAGACCCAGATTTAAGTAATCATCTCTTAACAACTATTCCAACCATCACAACTCCAACAAGTATTAGAAAAACTGGAATTATTATCTGCATGAAAATTAGTAGGAAAGATAATTTTTTTGCTGTTTCAGCCATTTCAATAACAGATTTATCGCTCATCCAGTATGTTAAATCTACAGCTTTAACTCTCTTTCCCGAAAATTTTTCTATCTGTTTTTTCTGCATTTTTGAATCTTCAATGCTTGATATTAAATCTTCGGTTTTTAAACTTATGTTGAGTGCTGTTACTTCTGAATTTGACAACTTCACCAGTTCCATCATCTGCCTTGCTTCATCAGCCATTTTATTTTTCATTTCAGGAGTGAAAGAGAGTTTTAGATTATACACATCAATCCAGAAAACTCCTCTTAAGCCTGTGAGCATTTCAAGAGGGTTTATTTTTTTGACAGATTCCTTTTCCATATCTATTACTAATCCTGTATTTGGTTCAACCCAGTAATTTGTTGTTGTTACATACCTTACAGTCATTTCAAATCCAAGCGTGTTATCTTTTACAATCCTGTCCTCTTTTGTTTGGAAAAGATATGTATGAATTCCATTATGATCTTCCTCCCTTATAAATTCTGCAGGAGAAGGAACATTTATCTCTGGATTCCACATTATATAATCCCTCTTTTGAGTACCTAAGGGAAATGTATATATGCCTTCTCTCTCCATATCTCCATAATTTCTTGCCTCTTCAGCAGTATCTGCATATATTCCATGATATTCCTCACTGCATGCAAGGTCTATTTTTTCTCCAGTTGCTTTATCATATGTAACAGTTTCGTCTTTTATAAGCAATATCTTTTCATTTCCTTCCCAGTAAACATTTTCAACATTCAGAAATCTTTTCATTTCTATATCTTTTTTTGTCTGTCCTATAATTGAAAGCTCCCCTTCCATATCAACTTCTCCAGCAAAATTTTCTGGAATTGAATGCAAATCAGGAAAAACCGCAGTAACCTTTCCTATTTTTTCAATATAAACAATACTGCCTGAAGACGGTTCGACAAAATATGTTGTATTCCCACTGTAATACAACTCTGCAACTCTATCACTAAATCCTTCTATACTTTGATAGCCAATATAATAATCTTTCAGATTTGTTTCATATTTATAAACTTTTAATCCTGCTATATTTCCTTCTCCACAGTATTTTGCATAAGAAGGTGCATTTATGTCAGAATTCCATAAGAAATAGTCCTTCTTTTCCACTCCAACAGGAAAACTCATCAAGCCTTCTTTATCACTCAGCATTTCCAAATATTCCATTGTATATGGATTTACCGCATCAAGTGAAGAAGAGCATAGTTCTTCTATTCGGTTTCCTTTTTCATCCACTGCTGTCACATCATTTTTAACAAGATAATAGTTAGAGGTTGTGTTTTCAACCTCAACGTGATTGCATACTGTTAAATTAAATGAGTTATATCTCCCATTTTCTGTGTTGAGCATTTTAGCTTTTCCTTTCAGATAAACGCTCATGTTTAAATTGCTTGGGAGTTTATGCAAATCGGGAAAAACAATGTACTGGCTAACATGCTTTTGCAAATCAACTATTGTGCCTGTGTGTGGCTCAACCCATGCAAGTATTTCTCCATTATAATAAGTTTTTGCTTCTGGCAACTCTGAAAAATAACCTGTGAAAACATTTTCCTGCCAACCATAAAATTTATAAGTTTTCACATCAGCAACTTTTTCTTCTCCAATATAATGTCCAATGGCAGCACCTTCATCTGTTGAAATGTAACCATTTTTGCATGCATCATCCAAATCACTATTCCATATGAGATAATCTTTTTTTTCAATACCAACTGGAAAAATCCATCCCCCTATTCTATTTAAATCTCCATATCCCTCTACATTTTTTGCAGTGTACGGGTTGACACCATATATTTTGGTCATTTTTAGTTCCTCTATTTCCTCACCGGTATATTTATCTCTGGCTTCTATATCCTCTCTCACTATCAAAACATTTTTCTCTTCTCTCAATGCCTTTATATACCTCACAATTTCAATGTCTCTGTATTCAAATTCAAGAGTTTTCTGATTCAGCATACCAAGTCTTCCTTCATAATAGATAGTTTCATTCAAATCTGCGGGTAATCTTTTCATAGATGGAACATAATAAAAGGCAATAGATGGAGATAAAATGAATAATGCTATTGCTATTGCGCCAAGTAAATATTTCTTTTTCATGAAAAAGAATATGCAAACAATTTAAGAAAGTTTTGAAGTTAACAATTTTAAAAATATATATGACATTTCCATTCTATTTTGTGAACATAAACCATCAGAAACCAAAAAAAGCAGAGATTATTGATTGTTATGAAATTTCATATGATAAAAAATTTTATAAAATAAAAGCTCCTCTTGATTTCAAACCAGGACAGTTTGTTGAGATATCTCTTGCAGGCATAGGAGAATTTCCTGTATCAATAGCATCTCCTCCCTCCACAAAAGATTATTTTGAGATATGCATTAAAAAAGTTGGTAGAGCTACTTCTTATCTATACAGAATGAAGGAGGGAGATTTTATTGGAGTTAGAGGACCATATGGAAATGGATTTCCAGTAGAAAAAATAATTGGAAAAAAAATTATTATAATTGCAGGAGGGATAGGAATAATTCCTCTGAGAAGTTTTATAAAAGAAACTATAATGCAAAAATGGCATGCTTCTCTAAAAATCTTATATGGAGCAAGAGATCCACAAAACATGCTTTTCAGAGATGAAATAAGGGATTGGAAGAAACATGCTGAAGTTATAGAAGTTTTTGAAAGAGGGGGAGAGAGGAGGGGGCTTGTAAGCGAGTTTGTTGGAGAGGCAGATATAACGGGAGATGAATATGTTTTTGTTTGTGGTCCTCCAGCAATGTTTAAACCAGTTGGAGAAAAATTGATTGAGAAAGGAGTGGATAAAAAAAATATATTTTTATCAGTTGAAAGAAAAATGAGATGTGGAATAGGAAAATGCGGACATTGCATATTTGGAGGAAGATATTATACATGCATAGATGGTCCGGTTTTTTCATATGAAAATTTCCTGCATGCTATTCTTTAGCAACAGTAATGGATATATAAGAGAGGCATATTACCATTTGAAATGCCCCCTATCACCTATAAACAATCCCCTATAGTGTATAAACAATTTTCAGTTGCAATAGATGAAGTTTTATGTTCAAAATGCAAAATTTGTATTTCCATCTGCGAATGTTTTAGCTATAACGAAGAAAAGGATATTGTTGAGGTAAATTCAACATCATGCAAAGGATGTGGAATATGCATTTCTTCCTGCCCCTCATCTGCCATCTACCATATATATGATGATAGCATTCTTAACACGGAGCTAACATCAGAAGAAATCTCTCCGTTTGACTGCACAAACTGTGATTATGAATATATAGAGGAAGGAAAAGATTTAATATTCTGCATCAGAAGATTTGATACAGGGAAATGCATAGAAGCGGTAGCAGATGGAATGAACGTGATAGTGAAAAAATGTTTATTTTCAGATAAAAAAATTGAGGATGATGAAAGAATATACAAATTGAAAAAAATACTGAAAATGTTTAAAATGGAAAATAAAATAAAGGTGGAATAGTGCTTGAGGAATTAATAAACAAATCATCTGCATACTACTGCGTTGAATGCAGAAAATGCAGTTCAATATGCCCTGTCACTAGAGTATATGGAAAATTCTCTCCAGCCAGTATTGTTGAAAGGGCATTAATAGGAATTGATGATGAAGTTTTAAAAACGGGGGATATATGGAAATGTTTGAGTTGTGGATTGTGCCAGATAATATGTCCTTCTGGAGTTGATTTCCTTTCTTTCATAAGAGAATTAAGAAATATTGCAAGGGAAAATAACAACACTGGAATAGCAACTCATGAGGGAATTTTTGAGAGTTTACCAAAGCTGACAATAGTGAAAGAAATAGAAATGAATTGGATTGAGGATGCTGAAACAGATGAGAAATCAGATGTTGTATATTTTGCAGGATGTCTCCCTTTCTTTGATGTTATGTTCAAGGAAATAGGATTTAATGGGAAAAAAATAGCAGAGAATACAGTTTCTTTGCTGAACAAATACGGAGTTAAGCCATCTATAATTTATGGATGCTGTGGTCATGACGCATTCTGGAA
>DRIF01000139.1 GCA_011052825.1 Thermoplasmatales archaeon | reverse complement strand
TAGTCCTTTTTCATTAAACCAGCTTCATCAAATGCCTTCACAGTAATATTTCTGTTTCCTATCTCTCCTCCCAATTTCCAGGTGTATGGTGACTCGGTTGAATTAGCTTTTTCATCTCCATCTAAATAGAATTTTACAATTTTTATTCCAATATTGTCCGTTGCATTTACTTCAACAGTTATTTTCCCTATTATCACAGTTTTTCTAAAGGTTGGCAGTATTCCTCTACCAAAAATGTACAATTTTTTTTCAACTGGGTTTGTTATTGATACAGTTGGTTTCGTTTTGTCTATTTTTATTGTTTTATTCTTCTCTTCTTCAACATTCCCTGCATTATCCTCTGAATAATATAACAGAAGATTTTCTCCTTCATTGTCAACAATAAATTGCTGTGTATATAGCATCCATGTTCCATTTATTCTATAAAGAGTTTTATCGACTCCACTTAATCCATCGGTTGCTGTAAGTTTCACTGTTACATTGCTTGTAAACCATCCATCATCCCCTTTTGTGCCAGTTAAATTTATCTCTGTTTCAGGGGGGTGAGTGTCAACTGTAATTTTGGCGGTATCTTCATCGTATCCTCCAAAATCATCTGTAACATTTAGTGTAACTGTATAATTTCCATCATTTGTATATGTGTGCTGAACAACCATTCCTGCTCCTGTTGTTCCATCTCCAAAATCCCATTCATATGAAGTTATCGTGCCATCTGGATCAAAACTATCGCTCCCATCAAAGGCAACATTGCTTGTATTGACCACTCTATCTTCTCCTGCATCTGCTATAGGTGGTTGATTTTTAACAGTTATTTGATATTCAGCTGTATCATATGTAAAATTACCTGATATGTTCCATATTACCAGCAGTTCGACTGTATATGTGCCAGGTTCTTCATATCTGTGTGTTGGATTTTTTTGAGTAGAACCTCCTCCATCACCAAAATACCACATTCTTTCGACAATTGATGCTTGGGGCGTGGACAAATCAGTAAACTGAACCAGCTCATTTGTAAATGGACTTGGGGGTGTCCAAGTAAAGTCAGCCTGTGGTTCATCATCAGCTTCAACAATTACAATACAGGAAAATATCAGCAACATTGCAACAATAATACTTTTTTTTGTCATTTTAATTCCCATAAAATGTTATAGTGTAAAGGTTTTTAAGCATATCGGATAATCTCCTTTATCATGCCAGAGAGAACAAAAATTTAAAATAATCTGTTGTATATTCTTTTTGCCCGGCGTAACTCAGACTGGCTAGAGTGGCGGACTGTAGTTGCATAAAAAGGGGCCATAACCCACCGCCGCAGATATCCGTATGTCCCCGGTTCAAATCCGGGCGCCGGGACTTTTTATGTCAAATTAAATAAAAAGTTGTTTTTCCAGCAACAATATCATATCCTTCCTCCAGACTTTTTATTTTATATCTAAAAGTTGAATAAAAGCCCTCCAAACTTTAAAAGTGTTTACCGCACTTAAAGATTTACTTACTCTATACTTTTTATCATTCTTATCCATTTTCCGAACTTTTCTCCTTCCTTATACCCCAGTTTTTCATAAAATTTTTTTGCTTCATGATTTTTCTCACCAACCCACAGTCCTATTTTTTTATAACCTCTGCCTTTTAAATATTCTTCAGCCACTTCAATCAATTTCTTTCCTATTCCCTTTCCTGTATAACCTTTTTCAACAACAATCTCATGTATTTCACCCATGCTTTCATCAAAAAAATTGTGCCAGTAAGCGTCACATGCAATAAAACCAACTGGTTTTTCTTCAACTTCTGCAACAAAAAATCCATTCGCATCTCTTTTCAGCAACCATTTAAAATAATGCTTTATATCTTTCTCCTTCGTATATGCATATTCCTGCATCTTTTGATAAGCAGATTTGTAAACTTCAACAAATGCTTTTAAGTCATCTATTTTTGCCTTTCTTATTTTAAACGACATAAGCAAATTTAATTATACTTATAGATTTATAAATATGCATGCAAAAGATATCCTCATTCAACTTCTTAAGATAAAATCAAATCCAAAGAAAGAGTGGCAAATGATTGATTTTATTGTTCATAAAACAGAAAAACTTGGTTATGATGTAAAGATAGAGGGAAATGAAGTAAAGAACATTTTTATTGATGGTAATAAAAACTTTGTTATTGCAACCCACATGGATACCATAGAAAGAGAAATGGAAATCAGGCAAGAAGGAAATAAAATTTATGGCAGGGGAGCAAGCGACGCAAAGGCAAGCATTGCATCCATTCTGTTGTTTCTTGAAAAAGCAGAACAACTTAATTTTTCAATTGCTTTTTTAAGTGATGAAGAGGAAGACGCCAAAGGTTCTCATTTTTTTGTTAAAAAACACAGGATAAAAGAAGCTATAATAATGGAACCAACTTCCCTGAGAATTTGCAACTATCATGCAGGAAATATAGAGGTAATTTTTGAAATTACAGACGAAGAAACTCATGGCTCATTTTGTGGAGGAGCAATTAATAGAGCAATAAAAATGATTGATGACTTAAATAAAATGAACTGCTGGAAAAAGGGAAAATATTTTGATAGTTGTATCACTATTCAAGAAATAAAAAGCATAAATCCCCATTATCTGAATCCAGAAAAATGTGCTGGAAGAATTGAGGCGAGGTTGCTGGCAGAGCAAAACGCTTATGAAATAGCAGAAGAAATGAGGAAAATTATTGAAAAATATGGAAAAGCAGAATTCAAGGAAATATGGGATGGATTTGAAGTTAATGAGAATGACGAAATGGTTATGCTTGCAGGAAAAGCTTGCAAAAAAGCAGGTATTCCTTTTTTGCTATATGGAATGAAGAGCTGGACAGATGCAACGGTATTTAACAAAAATGGTATAAAAAGTATAGTTTTTGGACCAGGAGAATTAAAATATTCTCATACAAAGAATGAATATTTAAATCTGGAGGAAATAGAAAAAGCAAAAGATTTTCTCTATGCTTTAAATATACTTATTGGAAAATAGCAATCCCTGTTACTATTCCTGCAAAACCAGCTATGAAAAAGAAGGCAGGAGGAATAAAATATGCCGGTAAGCCAACAAATGGAATGAATACTGCAATATGAACCACATGAGTCCAATGCCCCATTAATCCATTTGTATCCAAAAGAAGTCCCAACACTGCAATAAGAACAGGACTTACTGGAATAAAAGGAGGGAGTAACAATCCCACCCCAAATCCTGTTACCTTGCACATCATATTTACATATACCCCTCCCTCAAATTTTTCCTGCAAAAATTCTATGAAATGATGAATTTCTTCTTCTGTTATGCCTCCTTCCCGGATTCTTTCCAGTTCATTAATAATGGAAGCAATACTTTCGTCCAAAAATTCTTCTTTTTTATCTGCCCTCAAATTCATGGATGTAAAAATAATGGAAAGAATGACGAAACAGGTAAGGAATTTTTTCGTCATTAAATTATAATCATATCTTATATAAATATTATTTCGTTTAAGGTCTAAGTCGTTTTCTATCTCTTGGAAATAAAATGCATTCTCTTATGTTCCTCAAGTTAAGTAAGCGCATTAGAAAACGCTCTATTCCATAGCCATATCCACCATGAGGTGGCATTCCATATTGGAATGCTTTCAGATAATCTGAAAAATTTTCTATATTCATGCCCTTTTCCTCCATTCTTTTTATGAGCATATCATACTCATGAATTCGCTGTGCCCCTGAAGCAATTTCTATCCCTTTGTATTCTAAATCAAAAGCCCTCGCGTATTTACCAGAAGGCATTGCATAAAATGGTTTTGCTTCCAGTGGAAAACTTTTAATAAAATATATTTCATAATCCAATTTTTGTGCGAGCAGGTTTTCTTCGTCAGTACCTAAATCATCCCCCCATTTAAAATCAATTTCTTTCTGCAAAATTTCAACAACCTCATCATATGATATGCGTGGATATGGAAGAGATGGCATATCAACTTCTGTATTTAAAATTTCAATCTCTTTACTATTTTCATCTAAAATTTTCTGTACAGCATAATCCGTCATACACTCAGCAATTTTCATTACATCCTCTTCATCCTCAATAAAAGCCATTTCCATATCTATTGCAGTTGATTCATTCAGATGACGCGAGGTGTCATGTTCTTCCGCCCTGAAATACCATGCTATTTCATAAACTTTATCCAAACCAGACGCCATTAACATCTGCTTATACAGCTGTGGAGATTGAACAAGATATGCGTCTCTGTCAAAATAACTTATTTTGAATACTTCTGTTCCACCTTCTGATGGGGCAGAAGATATTTTGGGAGTATGAACTTCTATAAATCCATTTTTCCTTAAAAATTCTGTTGCATACCCAATGAATGAATGTCTTATCATGAAAATTGCTTTAACTTTATCTCTCCTCAAATCAATTATTCTGTTATCAAGACGTGTGTCAAAATCAACATTAACTTTATCTATTATCCCCATTGGAAGAGGAGTTTCAGCTTTTGAAAAAACATGTATTTTTTCAGGCATAAGCTCCCAGCCATTCATAACCTTCTCATTCTTCTGGCATGTTCCGCTTGCTGAAACAACGCTTTCTCTTGTTAGAGAAGTTAACTCATTAAAAATTTCTGGATTTTCTTTTTTTATTGAAGTAATCTGCATTCTTCCAGTTCTATCTCTGATAATGATAAATGCAATTCCTCCAAGGTTTCTTATATCTTCAACCCATCCAGCAATTCTTATTTTCCTCCCATAAACATTTTCATCAACTTCACTGCAATAATGGCTACGAAGCATATTCATGATATATCTTTACATTATATTTTTTGTGGATGAATTTGCAAAATCATATTTAGAAAAATTTAAATAGATTTGTGTTTTTCCATAAAATAGGGGATGGGAACATTAAGGAAATAGAAATAATCTTGGACAACCTTCCTATAGGAATTCTTTATTTAAATAATAAAGGAGAGATTGTTTACAAAAATTCTGTTATTGATGAAATAGATGAAAATACATTGTCAAAAATAATTGAGGAAAATAGAGATTTATATAAGGAAGGAAATAAATATTTCAAGGTAAGGAAAATTATAGTTAAAGATGGAGGTATAATAACTGTTGAGAATGTAACAGAAAAAATTGTCGCTGAAAATGTTCTTAAAGAATCAGAGGAAAAATATAGGGCTGTATGTGAAAATTCTTTAATTGGAATTGCGATTTTGAAAAAAAATGAAATTTTATATATAAATAAAAAATTTGAGGAAATTGTTGGTTATAAAGGAGAGAAGTTGAAGAAGAAATTTTTTGATTTGATACATCCTAATGACCTAAAAAAATTTAATGATATTTTTAAAGAAAAGAGGGCGCAGATAAGAATATTTGACAAAAATAATAATATAAGATGGCTCGAAATTGGATGCTCCAAAATAAAATACGGTGGAAAATCATATCTCATAAATGCAATGGATATTACGAGAAGAAAGGAAATGGAAATTGAAATAAAGAAAGCAAATGAAAAAATGCATAATGCACTTGAAAGGGAAAGAAAATTTTTAGAGGAAATATCTCATTATTTCTTCAATCCTTTGTGCATAGCCAAAGGTTATTTAGATCTTTCCATTCCAAACGCAGACCCTCCAATGAAAAGGAAACTGGAAATTACAAAAGAGGCAATAACCAGAGTTGAAAATGTTGTCAAGCACATTGTAATTGAGGGAAAAATTTATGAATGAATCTGCAACAGTAAAAGATTTAATGAATTAGGCATTACACACACATGAAGACCACGTTCAGTATTATAAAAGCAGATGTTGGAGGTTGTCCAGGGCATTCAACTGTAAGTGAGAAACTTCTGTTTGTTGCGCAAAAAAAACTGGAGGAAGCAAAAAAAGAAAATATGATTAAAGATTTTTTTGTAACCCACTGTGGAGATGATTTAGAACTAATAATGACTCATACCAAGGGAGAAGATAGTGAAGAGATTCATGAACTTGCATGGAATGTATTTAAAGATGCAACAGAAGTGGCAAAGGAAAATGGTTTTTATGGAGCTGGGCAGGATTTACTCAAAGATGCTTTTTCAGGTAACATAAAGGGTATGGGTCCTGGAATAGCGGAAATGGAATTTACTGAAAGAAAATCAGAGCCAATAGTTGTCTTTTTGATGGATAAAACAGAGCCAGGTGCCTTCAATTTTCCAGTATTCAAAATTTTCTCTGACCCATTTAACACTGCTGGCTTGATTATAGACCCAAATCTCCATTCTGGTTTTGTTTTTGAAGTTTGGGATATAAAAGAGCATAAAAGAGTTTTCATGAGAACCCCAGAAGAAATGTATGATTTGCTCGCTTTGATAGGCGCAAAATCAAGGTTTGTTATAAAAAGAGTCTTTCCTAAGGAAGGAGGAAAACTACCACCAGATGAACCTGTTGCTGTTATTTCAACGGAAAAGCTTTATCAAATAGCTGGAGAATATGTTGGAAAAGATGACCCTGTGGCTGCGATAAGGGCGCAATCGGGACTGCCTGCGCTTGGTGAAGTTTTAGAACCTTTTGCATTTCCATATTTAGTTTCAGGATGGATGCGCGGAAGCCACAATGGACCAATAATGCCAGTTGGACTATGTAATGCAAAATGCACTCGCTTTGATGGCCCCCCCAGAGTTGTATCAATTGGATTTCAGGTGAAAGATGGCATTATCACAGGATATGAAGATTTGTTTGATGACCCAGCTTTTGATTTGAGCAGGCAGAAGGCGGCAGAAATAGCAGATTATATGAGGAGACATGGTCCATTTGAACCACACAGATTACCATTGGAAGAAATGGAATATACAACTCTTCCAAAAGTAATGGAAAAATTGAAGAATAGATTTGAGAAAATGTGATTATTTATCTTTTTCCATGTTTAATTAAAATACAGTACAGAAAAAATACCAGTATGAAGGTTGGAATTGATGAACCAATTTTGCCAATTTCTGAAAAAAATGGAATTTTATATCCAATTAGCCCTTCAAATGCGAGAAGAATGTAAAAAATGAATCCCGCAATCCATGTTATTATGGCAATATAATTATAACCATTTTTATACCAGTAAATTCCTTCTTTTTTCAACAATTCTTGTGCATCATATTTCTTTTTTATTAAAAAGTAGTCAGCAATCATTATTGATGTAAGAGAGATAAATGCCCCTCCTATCAGCAAAAGAAAACTCTCATATTTTTCAATAGGCAAAAGTAGGGCTATTAATATTCCTGCAACACCTACAATAACCACATGCTTTTTCACATCTGCCTTTGCATTTATATTTTTATAAGAAATTGCAGCTGAATATACATCAAGAAATGTTGTAGTTGCAGTTGAGAAAACTATTATCATCATTGCAGGTATGCCTATTCCATATGATGCAATAATTTCAATGGGGTCAGCTTCTCCTATGGACGCATTCGTTAAACTACCTATAAAATAAAATAAACTTGATGACACAAAATATCCTACAAATGTTCCCCAGAATGCCATGCTCTTCTTTCTGCTGAATCGTGTATAGTCAGCAATTAGAGGAGCCCATGAGAGTGGCATTGCAATAACTAAGTCGAGAGCAAGCATAATTCCTATCTCTCCTGTTGCTTCATAGTTAAAAAGCTCTTCCAAAGAAAATGTTTTTATAGTAACATATGTCAGCCATATGCTCAGGAACAGTAATAGAATTGCAGAAATTTTCTCTAGTTTTTTCCATATTGCAGGACTGACAAAAGCCCATGCAGTTATTATCAAACCAAGTATGACAATCCATATGTAGTAATAACCATTAAATACAGAATCCATTGCTCTCGCTCCAACTATCAGCATTATTGCAGTCCATCCTATAAGCTGAAAATAATTGAGAAAGGAAGGAAGTACTGAACCCTTTACCCCCATTGCTCCTCTTGCCAAAACCATTGTTGGAACTCCAGTTTCATAACCTTCAACTGCAATAAGAGCCATCACTATATTCCCTATTATGTGCCCCGCTATAATTACCAAAATTGCATTCAGCAATGGAAGAGCAGGCGTAAGGAGGGCACCAGCCCAAAATTCCGCTATGCTTATTCCTGCTCCCAGCCATATGGCAAATATATCAAAGAAAGTGAATATTCTTTTCTTGGCTGGTTTAATTGAATACCCCTCCTCCATGGTTGTTAATATAAAATGTATTTAAATCATTACTTATTTCTCTATCATGCAGGCAATAATACTCGCAGGTGGATATGGAACTCGCTTAGCTCCCTTAACTTATACAAAAGCGAAACCAATGCTTCCCCTCCTGAACAAACCAATGATTACATATCTCATAGATGCGCTTCCAGAAAGAGTTGATGTGATTGTCGCAACAAACTATAAAAATGAGCAGTTAAAGGAATATTTTGATGAGAATGGAATAGAAGCAGTGATAAATAAAGAAGATAAGCCCTTGGGAACAGCAGGAGCAGTTAAAAATGCAGAAAAATACATTGACGGAACATTTATGGTTTTGAACAGCGATATAATATCTTCAATAAATATGAGAAAATTCATACAGTATCATTTTAAGAAGAAGGCATTTACCACCATTTCCCTGTGGCCAGTTAAAAATGTTGAAGAGTATGGTGTTGTTGATTTACGACCAGACGGAAGAATATTGAAATTTGTTGAAAAACCAGCCCGCAAGGAGGCGCCAAGCAATCTGATAAATGCTGGTGCATACTGCCAGGAGATAGAAGTTCTGGATTATATAAAAGAGGGGGAATTTGTTTCAATGGAAATGGAAATATTTCCAAAAATAATTGAAGAGGGCAAACCATTTTATGGTTTTACTTTCGATGGCTTCTGGATAGATGTTGGCAGGCATACAAGTTATATAGAAGTAACAAAAATTTTGCTTAGAAAAAAGGGACTTAGATATTTAAGTGGAGAAAGCACAATTCATGGAATATTGAAAGAAAGCACAGTTGGAGATGAATGCGTAATAGGAGAAAATTCTGTTCTAAAATCCTGCATAGTGTATAATAGAACTAAAATTGGTAAAAATATATTTATGGAAAATTGCATTGTCGCAGATAATTGTGAAATAGGAGATGAAGCCATATTAAAAAATGTCGTTGTTGGAGAAGGGGAGAAAATAGGCAAAAATTGCAAAATTGAAAATGAAAAAATATGGACTAAGCCAATTCCAGATGGTTATCCAAGAAAGCAGATAGGAAACCCTCTTTCATTCTGATTATCTCCAAATTTATATATTTTTAATATATTTTTGTTTGTGAAATTAAAACCACTGTTTTCAGATTCAATGGGGGTGCGTTCAATGGCAACAATTGTTGAACTAGGCAGAGAAAAAATTTTTATTGATGCATCTGCTGCACTCGGTCCTTACAGATATGGTTTACCTCCACATCAACTTGAAATTGAGGTTCTAATGAAAACAAAGATGGAGATAGCGGAGCTTGCCAAGAAGTGTAAATATTTTGTAATAACGCATTATCATTATGACCACTATGACCCTGATGAGAACTTTTATGAAGGAAAAAAAATTTTTGCAAAAAGGATAGATGCTAATATAAATAAAAGTCAACAGAATAGAGGGATTTATTTTAAAGAAATTTTCAATGAAAGAGCAGATATTCTTTACTGTGATGAAATGGAATATGAAATTGATGGGTGTAAAATAAAATTCTCCCCTCCATTTCCTCATGGTCCAGAGGGGATAAAACTTGGATATGTGATAATGGTGAGCATAGAGGAAAAAAATAAAATCCTCTATGCGTCTGATGTTCAAGGTCCTGTATATGAAAAAACAAAGAATTATATAATAAACGAGATGCCTGATTTAGTGATAATGGATGGACCTCCTTCCTATTTTCTCGGATGGAGGTTTTCACAGGAAAATCTTTCTAGGGCAGAGGAAAATTTAATTGAAATAATTGAAAAAACAGATTGCAATGTAATACTTGACCATCATCTGTTGAGGGATTTAAAATACAGGATGAGAATGAAAAATTTATATGAAGTTTATGATGAAAAAATAAAAACATTTGCAGAATGGAATGGAATGAAAAATAATATGTTGGAAGCAAAAAGAAAGGAATTATGGGAAAAATATTAGATGAAGGAGGAAAACATTAAAAGAACGCTTATAACTATCGCAATCAGCCAAACTCCAAAGTTCCAGTCCATCACCTTTCTCCCATCTAAAGGACCGAGAGGAAGCAGGTTGAAAAAAGCAAGAAATGCATTTATAACTGCAATGCTTGAAAAAATTGATTGTGCAAATTCTAAATTTGAGAGAGGTAGAACAATAGAAGCTATAGCCATATTTGCCACAGGTCCAGCCAAAGATATTTTCCCATTTTCCTCTCTGGATGGCGTTCCAAAAATATGCACTGCTCCAGGAGCAGCAAAAATAAATCCAGCAAAACTTAACAGAAGTGCAAATATAAGTCCAGCTGGAAACATTCTATACTCAGACCAGTATCCATATTTTATTCCAGCATATTTATGAGATATTTCATGACACGCAAAGGCTGTTATAACTGCCAGAAATGATACAGGAAGCAAAATTATGAAATTTGGATAGTTTGGATAGGATTGTGCTATTGAAAAAGCAAATGAAAGAATTGCTATTGAAATCAATAATTCTTTTATTTCTCGCCTACCAAACTTTAACTCCGGTTTTTTGTAGCTGTAATCATAACTTGTAAATGGAATATCATGAAAAGAATAGTAAACTTTCCTGTTCATGAAAGTAGAAATTAAATGCGTTTATGAAGTTTTTTATATGCAATTAAAGAATTTTCAAGCATACATGATATTGTCACAGGACCAACTCCCCCTGGAACTGGAGTGAACGCTCTCGCCTTCTTCAATGCACTTTCATGAACATCCCCATAAACCTTTTCCCCTTCTTTCTTTATCCCTGCATCAATTATAACGCAATCATTTTTAACATCATCTCCTTTTATAAGCCATTTTACTCCTGTTGCAGTAATCAGAATATCTGCCTTTCTTGTATATGAAGAAAGATTTTTGGTATAAATATGGCATACAGAAACTGTTGCATTTCTGTTGAGCATTAAAATTGCAAGCGGCTTTCCTATTATTGTGCTGTGATTTACTATAACAACATTTTTTCCTTCAAGAAGTATATCTTCATTTTCAATTATCTTTAAAACAGCTTTTGGGGTGCATGGCACAATTTCCTCATAAGAAAAAAGCAAATTTCCCATATTGTACGGATGAATTCCCTCTATGTCTTTTTCAATTGATATTTTTTTTACCAGTTCATAATGATTTATGCTGGATGGGAGAGGAAGCTGAATATTTATTCCTGTAATTTCTTCATTTTCATTTAAATAATCAATTTCTTTTTCTATTTCTTCCTGCTTTGCATGCTCTATGCCGATAATTTCATGTTCTATGCCTGTTCTTTTACATGCTCTATCCTTCAATTTTGCAAAAAGGAGCGATTCCTCGCTTCCTTCAACAACAATTGTTACAATTTTAATTTCCTTTCCCTCCACCCCCCTTTTTATTTCTTCCTCCATTTTCTCTGCAATTCTCCTTCCATCAATTTTTTTCATAATGTTATTATAGAATGAAATAAAAATTCTTGTGAAACTGTTTCAAAACTGTTAAAAATGAAAAAGATATATAAAAAAGGTTAAAATGATTGAGAAAAGAAAGAAATTGTGGACGGCAATATTTTTAGTTGTTTCTTTAATTCTGCTAAATTTAAACATTAACGTTTATGGAGAGGGAGGGAAGAAAGGAAATGAAATCCAAATTTTAGAAGAAAATTATGAAAGAATTGTAATATCAAGCGAGATAAATAAATTTAGAATAGAAGAGATAGAAGAAAATGGGGAAATTTATAATTTATTTGAAATCCCAGAATTTGGAATTCTAGCTGAGGTGGGCAAACCTCAGTTACCTGCAAAAAGATTCATGCTCGTAATACCCCCAAATGCAGAAGTTAGGGAGATAAATGTGATTGAAGATAATATTGTTTCCTCAGATGGTTATAAAATCTATCCTTTTCAGGAACCATGTTTGGAAGGTGAGATATATGAAAAATTCACGATAAATGAAACATTCTATTCCTCAAATATTTTTTATCCAGAAGAAATTGTTGAATTGTCTCAACCATTTCTTTTTCATGGAATAAAAGCAGTTTATGTATCAATATATCCATTACAGTTCAATCCTCTCCTCAATAAAATCAATTTTCACAGATATATAAAATTTGAGATACAATTTGAAAATGAAAAAACAAATTTGAAAAGTATCTCTCCAATATGGGAGAATATTATAGATGCAAATGTTTTCAATAATGGGTATAAGAAATGGTATTCCTTTGAGAGAGAAAATGCAAAAAAAATTTTTTCAATTAATATAATTAATTTAACAGATGTAAACAACACTGCTGACTATCTGATAATAACAAATGATAATTTTTATCCAAGCATAGTTCCTCTCGCAAAATGGAAAATGAAGAAGGGATTAGAAACAAAAATAGTTAATCTAACTCAAATATACAACGAATTCCCCGGAAACAACAATTACACAATAAAGAATTTCATTTCATATGCATACAATAACTGGAGTGTCGCCCCTTCATATATATTGCTCATTGGAGATGTGGAATATCTGCCAACAAATTATGGGCTTAGTGGTTGTGCAACAGATTTATTTTACAGTACTTTGTATGGCAACGATTATTTCCCAGATGTGATGCTTGGAAGAATTTCAGTGAAAACATGTGAAGAAGTTGACATAATAGTGAACAAAACAATTGGTTATGAAAAAAATCCGTATTTGGAGGAAAGAGCATGGTATAAAAATGTAACTGTATTTTATGGAACAGAAAGACCGCGGTGGCTTCAAACTGCAAATTTCATTGAAAACTTCTTGGGAAATTACAGCTATAACGTTACAAAATGGAATGAATATGAAGGAGATACTTCTAGGATGGCATCAGAAATAAATGCAGGAAGATTCTTTTTGAATTACAGAGAACATGGCTCACCAACTGGATGGTATATGGGAGGAAGCGGTGGCTTCTATAATGCAGATGTGATGGCTTTGGTGAATGGAAGAAAGTTACCAGTTGTTTTCAGCACAACATGCGATACAGGATGGCTTGACTACAGTTATAGCGACTGCTTTGGAGAAGTATGGATGAAAAAGGAGGACGGAGGAGCCATTGCATTTGTTGGTTCTTCAAGGCCTTCATATACAGGATATAATGATGAACTTGCTAAGGGATTTTATAAGGCAATTTTTACAGATAAAATATACAATTTTGCTGGTGTAATTGACCAAGGCAAGCTTTACATGTACAATTATTATGGGGATGGGTATTATACACGTCTGGAATATCAAATGTATATTTCATTTACTGATCCAGAATTAACAATTTGGACTGAGGTCCCAACTCCCCTGAATGTTTCACATCCTCCAATGGTGCCAATAGGTGAGCATTTATTTACAGTTAATGTGAAGGCCAACAACACTCCAGTTGAAAATGCAACTGTAACACTGATAAAGGATGATGAAATTTTTCTTACAGGCAAAACAGATTCAGAAGGAAATACCACTTTTTTGGTGAATGCACAGAGTATTGGAAATTTGAGTATCACAGTAGTTTCACACAACCATATTCCATATGAAAAGAATGTAACTGTTACTGGAATATTTGAAATTAATTTATCCACTGGATGGAATTTAATTACTTTGCCAATTGAAAATGATTACACTGCTTCCACTCTCCTAAATGATATACCCTCATGCAGTATAATTTTAAGATGGAATGCAAGCATTGCTGATTTTGATTTATATGCTCCTGGCTCTCCAAATGATTTTGAAATTGAAGATGGACATGGATATTTAATTGCAGTAGATAATGATACAAACTTTAGTATGTCAGCAATGCCTGTAACAACAGTTTCAGTTCCATTATATATTGGATGGAACATGCTTGGATGGTTTAAAGAGCAAACAACAAATGCATCCTCATTGTTAAACTCTATTCAGGGATGTAGCATTGTCTTAAAATGGAATAATAGCATTGATGATTTTGATTTATATGCTCCAGGCGTGCCAGATGATTTTGTTGTGGCAAGAGGAGACGGCTTTCTTGTAGCAGTTAACCAGCAATCAATATGGAATGGAGAGGGATAAAAAGATAATATCTCTTATTTCTACATGTATTCTTCTACAAATTTATCTAGTACTTTCTCCAATTCTTTTTCTGTTTCCCTTCCAACTTCATATCTAACCCTTATTATTTCCTTATTCACATTTATTACTCTTTTGAGATCTATAGGTGTAGCAGACAAAATTAAGTCGCAATCTGTTGCATTTATTGTTTCCTCCAGCTCACTTATTTGCCTTTCTTCATATCCCACTGCTGGAAGTATTTTATTTAAATGAGGATATTTTTTAAATGTTTCCTTAATTGAGCCAACTGCATTTTCTCTTGCATCCACAATATCCGCGCCATTTTGTCGTGCGGCGATTGTTCCTGCGCCATATGGCATTCCTCCATGAGTCAAAGTTGGACCATCCTCAACGACTATGACTCTTTTTCCTTTTATGTCTCCATCAACTTTTATTGGAGAAACTGCTCTTATTATTTTTGCAGCGGGATTTATTTTCCTTACATTTTTCTCAACTTCCACTATTTTACTTTCATCTGCTGTATCTGTTTTATTTATAAAAACAATGTCAGCCAATCTAACATTTATCTCCCCAGGGTAATATCTTATTTCATCTCCCGCTCTGTGAGGGTCTGCTATTGTAATATACAAATCAGGGTTGTAAAATGAATAATCATTATTTCCTCCGTCCCATATTATTATTTCTGCCTCTTTTTCAGCATTCTCCAGAATTTCTTCATAATCAACTCCTGCATAAACAACTCCACCCATATCAATATATGGCTCATATTCCTCTCTCTCCTCAATTGTGCATTCATATCTTTCCAAATCATCATAACTTGCAAATCTCTGACATTTCTGCTTAACTAAGTTGCCATATGGCATTGGATGACGGACTGCAACCACCTTATATTTCTTTGATAAAATCTCAAATATTTTTCTTGAGAATTGTGATTTCCCACAGCCTGTTCTGACTGCACAAACAGCTATAACTGGCTTTTTTGATTTAATCATTGTTTTTTTTGGGCTAAGCAATTTAAAATTTGCTCCCGCAGTATTTGCTATTGATGCCTTTTCCATAACATAATCATATGAAACATCACTATATGAAAAAACTACCTCATCAACTCCCTTTTCTTTAATAATTTCTGCTAATTCCTCTTCCTCATAAATTGGTATCCCATCTGGATATAATTTTCCTGCAAGTTCCGGAGGATATTTTCTTCCTGCAATATTTGGAATTTGAGTTGCTGTGAAAGCAACAACCCTGTATTCTTCATTATTTCTATAAAAAACATTAAAATTGTGAAAATCTCTACCTGCAGCGCCCATTATAACTACTTTTTTACTCATTGTGGGGTAATAGGAGAAGATTTTTTATATCTTTCTAACCTCTTTGCCACTCTATCATATTTTTCTAAAGGAATTATTGCAAGTATCTTTTCATATTTTTTACATAATTCTATCAGATTGAAAATCATTTTTTCCTCTCTTTCCTCCTCAATTTTTTTAAATGATTTTATTGTATTAATTTCATTATCCCATTCACAAACAAATTCTTCTGCAGTTTTTGCCTTAAACTTCTTTTTAGCCATTTTTTTTATTTTTCTTGAATGCTTCAGAAGAGCAAATATGGAAACGTTTTTTGTAAGCAATTCTGCATATTCTTCATCATTTATGTCAATTGTTTCAAGTGGTATGTTATGTTCATTGGCAATTTCACATGCAGTTTTAATATCAGATGGAGGTATGGAAACTTTTCCATATTTAGATAGATGCATTAAATAATACTGATGCTGTAAACTCATCTCAAATTCTTCATTCCCCTTTATTTTATTCATAATTTCTATATCTTCTGGAGCAACTCCAATGGCTATGCAATCTGGATCGATTTTTTTAAATGCTTCTCTAACTTTTGCATCCTCTCCAGCAAGCCCATGTATTACAGGCAATAAATGCAGTTTATTTCTCCCCATAACAATTTTCTTCATTTTATTCAAAATTTTCAATCCATTTTAAATTTAATGTTTTTGAGATGAGATGCTTTCTCCATAATTTCTCTTGCAATCTGCTTTGTTCTTTTAATTTCTTCTTCTTTTAGCTCTCTAATTTTTTTTGCAGGAACACCAGCAAAAAATGAGTTTTCATCAACATTTTTGTTAACAACTGAACCTGCTCCTATTATACTATTCTTTCCAACCTCCACTTCCAGAACAATTGCTCCAATACCAACCATAACATTTTCTCCTATCCTGCTTCCATGAACTGTTGCTCCATGAGATATGACGCTTCCTTTTCCAATAAAAACTTCAGAAGGTGCCTCTATAAATGCTTTATCCATAATGCAAGCTCCTTCTTCAATAAAAACAGGTTCATCATCTGCTCTTATGAGTACATCAGGCCATATACTTGCATTTTTCCCAACAAAAACATTTCCCATAATTATAGCTGATTCATCCACAATTGCTGTATCATGTATGAAGGGTTTCTTTCCTTTAAATTCTCTTATCATTTTTTATCAACTTAGCTATTTCATAAGGAAAGCGAGCAACCTTAACTCCCGCCCTCTCAAAAGCTTTTATTTTTGATTCTGCAGTTCCTTTATTTCCAGATATTATTGCCCCAGCATGCCCCATTCTTTTTCCAGGTGGAGCTGTTCTTCCAGCAACATATGCATATACAGGTTTGCTCACTCTCTCCTCTATATATTCCGCCGCCTCCTCCTCGGCTGTTCCGCCTATTTCACCAACCAAAACAATTGCATCTGTTTTCTCATCTCTCTCAAATGCTTCAAGGGCATCTATAAATGTTGAACCAATAACAGGATCTCCCCCAAGTCCAACGCATGTTGATTGCCCAAGTCCATTCTGGCTGAGTGCATTAACAATTTCATATGTTAGAGTGCCTGAACGAGAGGCAACACCTATGCTCCCCTCTCTGAATATCAAATTTGGAAGAATACCAACTTTTGCCTTTCCGGGTGATGCGATTCCAGGACAATTTGGTCCTATAATTCTTGCTTTTTTATAGATGCTGTAATGAACAAATTCTATTGCATCATGAAATGGGATGTTTTCTGTTATGACAACAACAAGTTTTATTCCTGCATCCAGAGCTTCCATAACTGCATCTTTTGCATATGGAGCAGGAACAAAAACAATGCTTGCATTTGGCTTTTTCTCCATTGCCCCATCAACAGTATCATACACAGGAATATCATGAACATTTTGTCCTCCTTTTCCAGGAGTTACACCAGCAACAATTTTTGTTCCAAATTCCTGCATTGCTTTTGTATGAAAAAATCCCTGATGCCCAGTTATTCCCTGAACAAGCAACCTTATATTTTCATCAACCCATATCGCCATTTTAACCACCCAATTCAACTGCTTTTCTGGCAGATTCCTCAAATGATTCTACAGCTATAACATAATTTTTAAGCATTTCTCTGGCAATATCCTCATTCATCCCTTTTATTCTCGCAACCACAGGGCATTCAACTTTACTGCTTTCCATAAAATCAATTATTCCCCTCGCAACTGTATCGCATTTTGTTATACCTCCAAAAAGATTTAGTAGAATAACTTTTGGCTTTGCCTTTATCATTAATTCAAATGCCTGTTTTACTTTTTCAGGGTCATCAGTTCCTCCCAAATCCAAAAATACTCCTCCTTTTCCATTAAATTCATTTAATGCATCAAGAGTAGCCATTGTGAGACCAGCTCCATTTGCAATAACTCCTATATCTCCATCAAGCTTAACGAATGAGATTTTTTTATCTCTTGCCTCTTTTTCGAGAGGAGTTAGTTCAGCATCCTCCTGGGAAATTTCTGGATGGCGATACAGTGCATTGTTATCTATTATTATTTTTGAGTCAAGAGCGATGGTTTTTCCATTTGAAATAGCCAGTGGATTAATTTCTGCAAGTTCACAATCATTCTGAATGAAAAGATTGAATAAATTTTTTGCAACTTCTCTTACTTCCTTTGGAATTTTTCTGAGGTGATATGGCTGTATTTTGCTCAATGGATTTACATAAACTTTTATGATTTTTTCAGCCATTGATTCTATATCAACCCCTCCTTCATGTGAGAACATCATTAAATATTCTCTTTTACTCCTCTCTATAAAAAAACTGAGGTAATATTCCCTTTCAACATCGAGTTTTTCTTCAACCAGAATTTTTTTAACTTTCTCTCCCTTTATCTCTATTTCAATAAGTTCTTCAAAATTTTTTTCTGCCTCCTTCATATTATCTGCAAATTTTATTCCTCCTACCTTTCCTCTTCCTCCTGTTAGAACTTGTGCTTTCATTACCCATGGAAATGGAATGTTAATATTTTTTAGGTCCTCCTTTTTCTCAACTAAAGAACCTTTTGGAATGTCTATGTTGTATTCAGAGAAAATTTCTTTTCCCTGATATTCAAACAGTTTCATGGGCTGAAATAAAGTTCTGCTTTTATAATTTATTCTCAGTCGCAAAAAACTTATTTTCAAAAATGATTTTCATGAATATGAAAGTTGTTTCAAGTAGTATGGCTTTGCTGTTTATTTCTCTCTGCGGGCGTTTCTTCCAATATTAATGAGTGCAGATTTTGTAAATTTTTTGAATTGGAAAAAATTCTTTTTGTTCTCTATTTGTCTCAGAAAAAACATGGAGCAGAACATTTGGGAAATTTTTGTTTCCGGATTTAGGCAATGATGTTGAACAAACAGAAGATGGATATATAGTTGTGGGAATGACAACAATGCTTTTATCCTTTGAATTGAGAGGATGAATGATAAAATTGAATGAAAATGGAGAAAAAGAATGGGAGAAAGTGTATAGAAAGATGGAAGAAGCAGACATAGGATATCAGATAATTGAAAGCAGTGATGGAGGATATATTATAGTTGGACAGATTTTTAATTTATCTGCCCCCCAGAGCATGTATTGATTATGAAAATAGATGAAAATGGAAATGAAATATGGAATAAAATTTATGGCAGGAAGGGATGGGATATGGGAAGATGTGTGAAAAAACATATGATGGTGGATATGTAATTGTTGGAGAAACAACTCAGTTTCCATGGCTGTTTTTTCCATCCAGATTGAATCTCTGGCTGATAAAAACAGATGAAAAAGGAAATTCAGATGAAATTAAGTTAATTTTGCCCTAATCCATTTTTTATTTGCTTTAAACAGCTTTACCCTATCAAAAATTTTTCTAAAAAGAGAAGATAAGTTTTTAAAAAATTTTTTTAGGGTTGGACACGCCATATTTATGTCCCCGTAAATTGATGCAGAAATTATGCATAAAAATGCCATTATACTCAAATAAAATCCTGCTCCAGCTCCCCATTTGCAGAATAAAAGTTCACTCCCTCCGCCTGGCAGAGCTATTTCCAGCTCTCCTCTTCCTGTAAAACTGCCAATGCCTATTTTAGTTATTTGAGACATTGTATAAAAGAAAAGGCAAATTGCTACAAACAATAATAATGAACTCAATATAGAAGAGGCAATAGCTGTTTTTCTTGACTTATTTTTAACAAGCAAACTTATGACAATCAGTAAACATATTATAATGAGTAAAAAAGAAATTAAATTCAACACGAGTGTAACTTCTAAGGGAACAGAACCTATCTCCCCTCCAACAACATATGGTGAGGAGGTTAAAGTGACTATTTTTGGAGGAATTAACAGAACCTTTGTTGATGTAGAAATCATACTATTTCCTCCTTTTAGCTTCCACCATGGTAAAACTATAGAGATGATGACAAGAGCAAAAGAAAGCAACTTCATCCCTGCATATAGTTTTTTTTCCAGATTAAAAAGATAATGGAAAAAATTGCAAATATAATTCCAAGATATTTTATTCCTTCGTGAAAATAGGAGGTATGCATTGTTACAATATTTATTTCTTTATTTCCATGGATATTGATTTTTTGTTTAGCCACTTCTTCATTTTGCAAATAAATTTTTAAATCATATTCTCCAGGAGGAAGAAAAACTTTTGCATTTCCTTTCTCAATTGGTATTTGCAATATTTTATTTCCTCTTGCAACAGAAATATCTCCTTCCTTGAGATGCATACCATATGAATTCATCACATTGAAACTTATTTCAAATTCTGCAGGAAATGTAATCTCTATTATTTTATCTTCATCTATGGATACATTTTTTTCAACAGTAAATGATTTATAACCAATCCTTAGGATATAGGAAGAAGGATAAAGATTGGTAAACAGGTAGCTACCTTTTCTAATAATTTCTGCAGTTAAAGAAACATGTTCAATCATTTCATTGCTTGTGAGTGTTGGACTTACATCAACTGAAGGAGCAAAACCCCATGTATCCTTCACTCTCAACTCCAGTTTATAGAGAGACATGTTAAATTTTTTTTCTGATGAAAACAAGTTATCTCTCAATTTTAAGCGAACCTTTTTTTCTTCAATCAAAAAACCTGAGACTGTCAAGTTAAGAAAAAATAGAAAAGAACATGAGTGGTCGAGCTAATTTATCCTGTGAAAAGGAGGGGATAAACATGCTCGACCACCTAGTGGAATTGTTTGAGGAAAGAAAAATTTTTCGAAGAAAGAGAAAGGACTGGAAAATAAAAGCATTGGCTATCCTTATCTATTTTGCTGGTGTATCATACAGAAAAACCAGCAAAATTCTAAGAGATTTTGAGCGTTTTTCAT
>DRIF01000138.1 GCA_011052825.1 Thermoplasmatales archaeon | reverse complement strand
TTCCACAAGAAGCTTGCATATTTGGATTATTTCCTCTTCTGATAATCTCCTTCTGTAGAGAGGTGTTCCTTTCGTTTCCATAAAATAGGTCCTACAGTGTTTACAATAATATCTTTGATGACCTGTTGAATATTTACCACTTTTAATGATGTCCTTTCCTTTTTCTTTCAGATAATATTTACATCTGGGATTTTGACAAACAACATTAATTGTTCCTCTCGGACGAGCCATTCTTTTCACCTAATAGTATATTATGTTCTAGTATAATAAACTATCGTAAATTAGGACAATACCGAATATTCTATCAAAAATTTTAATGCATTTGATAATGCATTGGGAGATTTTATTTCATCTTTTGTCTTTCTTCGGAGTTCATTCCATCTTATCCAAGAGCCATCTAATGGGATTGCCATCATAAGTTTTATACAGGTTTCAAATCTCCTTGGATCAATTTTTTCGGTTTGCATACCAACTATTCAAATCATAACTGCCATAAATACTTATCGCATAATAATTTTATGATAAATATTGGGATAACAGAAAGAAAAATATCAAAGATGGGATCAAGTCTTCACGTTAGTTTACCTTCTCATTGGGTAAAAGAGCATGGATTAAAAGCAAAAGAGAGCATCATAGTTATATTCAACAAAGCATTGCTGGTGGTTCCTAAGCATCTGGGCTTGAGAAATGACTGCCTGATCAATGAACTAAAAAATTTAATTAGGGCTGGAGCCGCACATGAACAACTGATGAGAGTTAAATATAAAAACAAAGATGAGGGAGATATACACCCCAGCCACAGGGGCGGAGGTGCATATGAATAGGAACATTTACTTTTATAAAAAATTTTTGCATCGGAGTTACATTATACTTTTTCACTTATTTGGAAAACGCAACATAAATATAAAGAAGAATTTGTCAGCAAATGTTTACATTACCCATAAATTTTTGGAGGTGCATAAATGAAAAGAAAAATCAGCGATTTACAATTACTTGAATTAGTAGATGAAGCAAAAACCGCTACAGAAATGGCAAAAATTTTAGGAGTTACAAGACAAGCGGTTTCAAAGAGATTGAAGAAGCTGGAAAATAATAATTTAATAGATTTATCACAAACAGAAACAAAGGATAGACAGCTGATGCATTGTAGCAATGAAAAAATATATAAGTTAACTCAGAGAGGGAAATATTACATAGAGAAATTAAGATTATCAGGTAGGGGTTGCATCGAGGATATTAATCAAAATATTGACAACAGGTTAGGGCAACCAATAGTAGAAAAACACGCTTACAAAGTCAAGATAAAGATCATTAAGAAAGGCATATTCCCTGAAAATGCACAAAAAAATTATAAAATGAAAAATTGGTCTCTTTATTATGGCATCTACTTAGGTTGTAGATATGAAATAACCACAAAACATATATTCTTATGGATAAGAGCAAGAGGTAAAAATACTAAGGAAGTAAACAAAAAAATAAAAGAAAAAATACAATTTATTATCCAACTCTTTAATCATTACGGGTGGGTTCTGGGGGATCCACAAGTTGTAAATGATGGAAAGATTGGTATTTTCAACTTACCCTTTTTAGAGAATGTAAAACCTCAGAAAGGTAAACTTGCAGATATAGACAGAACGCCAGTTGACCCCACAATTCATCCTCACAATGAATTAGATGCTGATAGAATAGTAAAATTGGCTCGCATAATGGATAAGTTACTGAAAAAACATATTCTGTTAGGTGATGACATAAATGATCAGAGCGATGATGGTGATATAAAATGAATAGTTATTGTTCCATCATTTCTTCTGTTATCCTTACTATGTTCTTCTTCATAATTTTTATAACCAGGCACACCCTCCGCATGTATCTTCGCTGTAAATTTCTTCATGCTATCTCATGCTTTAAGGTGGTTAAATGGGTGGAGATCTAAAACATGGGTATTGTGTCATTGGTGGAGTAGTTAAAGTTGAAGTGCGTGAGTTTTTTGATGAGTTGGTAAAAAGAGGAGAATTTGAATCTCGTAGTAAGGCAGTTGGTTATGTCCTTACACAATACATGAGGAGACACGGAGGGAGACAATGAAGCTTAAAAGCAATGCTTTTAAGCAATTTTGCGAGCAGATGAATGGAAATATATTAAAAAATTTGAGGTGGCAAATTGCTGCCTTTAAAGCCCATTAAAACCATATTGAAGCAAAAATGTAATGGAAACCAAATTAGTATAGAAGCAGCTATAGAATTAAAATATTTTTTAGAAAAGGTAGCAAAAGATGTGGCAGAAAAATCATCAAATGAATTCTTAAAGTATAATGAATATAGAAAAAGACAGGGACTGAGAGAAGCAAAACGCCTCTCTTCTTCTATAATTAAAAAAGTTTTAAAGCAATTTTACTATAATAATATGGGCTCGCAGATCAGAGAATCTGTGAGTCCAGGCGGTGAAAAATGACTAAAAAAGCACCGCCAAATCCGCAATGCAAAATGAGGGAAACCACAGCCAAGGAAAGCGATGCAATCAAGGAAGAAATTATTTCATTTAAAACATGGCTTGACAACCAATATAACAAAAACCTTTACAAGAAATATAGAATAAAAAAGCCTTTATCAAAAACTACAAAAAAGAATATTATAAAATGGGTGAGAAAAATACTGAAAGATATAGGAAAAAGACCAGAGGAAATTAATGAAAAAGACATTATGAAATATAGAGAGATGTGCTTAAGGAATTATGAACCAAATGGAATCAACAACAGATTTCAGGCATTAAACTATCTGCTAAAATACTTAGGTCATGAGGAATGGCGCCTGAAACTTGTGCCAACCCCAAGGAAAAGATACGAAACCTTAAATAACATGGAGAGAAAAAAATTGATCGAAACAGCAAACCATATGAAACCATTAGACAAGGCAATCATCTTTCTATTGCTTGAAGGAATATGCAGACCTGTAGATATACAAAACATAAAAATTAAAAACATTAGATTTGAAGAACACAAAATATTGCTCGAACAATCAAAAACGGGAGAATATATCAAAAGAAGAGGAGATATAGATGCAATCTTTATGACTCCAAGGATTGAGGAAGCAATTAAAGAATACCTTAAAATTAGGAAAAAAATATTGCCAAGGAAGAAAGAATATGAGGAATATTTATTCCTTCATCCATGGAATAAAAACTATGGAAAACCAATTGGATATGAAAAGATAAGAAAAACTTTGAAGAAAGCTGTTGCAATGGCTCAAATTAACAAAAAAGTTACACCATATACATTAAAAAGAACAGAAATAACAAGGGAGTTTGATAGAGGAGTAAATCCAGAGGTAATAAGGATAAGAGCAAGGCATAGAAGAATAGAAACCACGCTTTTATATGACAACAAAAAAGAAGATGAAATAGCAAACTACCTGTTCTCAGAACAATACAATGATGACGTTACTGCTTTCCCTATAGAAGAACAAAAGAAAATATTGGCAGATAGATTAATAAAAGGAGAAATAACATTAGAAGATTTCAACAAGCTATTATCAGTACTGGAAAAGAAATCTTCGATTAAAAAAGAATCATACATAGGATATGTCTAAAACTGGTTGGGTGCAACAATGAATAAACATTCTCCTATAAGATATATAAAAGAAAACAAGTGAGGTGTAAGTAAAATTGAGCCAGGTGTGGATAGTAATCCCCCTTCTGTTTCAGGTGGCATTCGTCTATGCGTCCTACCTCCAGGCGGTCCCAGGCAACCCCGCTGGTATTTGGACTTGCTCCAGGGTGAGGGCCGTTTCACCAAATCTCAGAGCAACGTCATCCTCAAAGGAATCATTCTTGCCCTGAGCTGTGTCGTTTCTGCGCCACTCATCGGGACTCTCGCCCCGGCTTTTACACCCCTGGCCTGGGAACGAGGGGGGAATTTCCTCAGCTCATTGAGCCGTGAGCCACCCTTCCACTCCTGACTCAATATACTATATGTATCGTTTATAAATATTTTAATGCTTACATTTATGGAAGAATTGAAGAAAATGGCTGCTCTTGAAGCTGTTAGGGAAATAAAAGATGGAATGATTGTTGGGCTGGGGACAGGTTCAACTGCAAAATATGCAATTCTGGAGATGGGCAGAATGATTAGAGAAGGTGTTGAAATCATTGGAATTGCAACTTCTGTTGAAAGTGAGAGAATTGCCAGGGAGGCTGGCATAAAAATTGGCGACATAAATGATTATGATTTCATAGATTTGACAATTGATGGAGCTGATGAAGTTGATAAAAATTTAAATTTAATAAAGGGAGGAGGAGGAGCTTTACTAAGAGAGAAAATTGTTGCAAACTGTAGCAAAAAAGAAATTATAGTGGTTGATGAAAGAAAAATTGTTGATAAATTTTCATTTCCCCTTCCTGTTGAGATTATAAAATTTGGATGGAAAAGAACATCTGAAAAATTGAGCAAGTTAGGGTTTAATGTAAATTTAAGGCATAGATTTATTACAGATAATGGGAATTATATTGTGGATTGTAAATATACTTCATTAAAAAATTTAAAGGAGATTGAAGAGAAAATAAATAATATTCCTGGAGTTGTTGAAAATGGATTATTCATTGGACTTGCTGATGAAGTTATCATAGGCACTTCAGAGGGAATTAAAAAAATTAGTAGGTAAAACAAACTTTTATAATCCTTTTATCAGTTACTATAAAATCCATTTTCACATCATGTTTTTCATTTGGCATTTTTTTAATAATTTGGAATTCATATGCAAGTGCAATTTTTTTTCCTTTGAAATCAGATAAAAATCTGTCAAAATATCCTCCTCCATATCCTATTCTGTTGCCACTCTCATCAAAAACTATTCCTGGAATTATGAAAATATCAGCATTATTTTCTATTCTCAAAAATTCTTTTTTGGGCTCAAGTATGCCATATTCTCCAGTATGCAGTTCTTCCCAATTTTTTAAATGGGAAAGACGAATTTCTTTTCTGCCTTTATCAACAAATGGAACTAATATTTTCTTCTTTTCTATGAAATTTTTTATGAGAAAATGAGTATTCACCTCATTTCCAAAAGAAATGTAACATGCAACAGCATCTGCATTAACAAATTCATTCATTTTAGTCAATTTCTCAATAATTTTCTCGCTTCTTCTCCAAATTTCTGTTTGAGAAAGTTTATCTCTTTTCTCCTTTATTTTTTTCCTCAGTTCTTCTTTACTCAAGCTGAAGAATATCATTTATTACTGCAAGCAATCCCTTAATGTCCTGCACATTTAAATCTCCCATATGGGCTATTCTGAATGTCTGTTCTTTCAGAGGACCATATCCATTTGAAATCCTCATGTGATATTTCATCAATTCTTCGTTTAGTTCTTTAACAGATATATTTCTTGTATTCTTTATGCATGTGAGAGTTTTTGATTCATATCCTTTTTCCGGGTATATATCAAAATATTTTCTTGCCCACTCCTGAACAACTTTTGCCATTTTCTCGTGACGTGCAAACCTTTTTTCCATTCCTTCCTCATTTATTATATAGTCAAGTTGGGCATCGAGAGCAAAAAGTTGAGGTATTGGAGGTGTCACAGGTGTCTGGCTCCTTTGATGGTATTTATACATTATATTGAAATTGAAGTAATAGCTCCTGGAGGGAACTTCCTTTGCTCTCTCAAGCAATCGCTCGCTCACAGAGGCGACAGCAGGACCAGAGGGCAAACCAAAGCATTTCTGTAGCCCTGCCAAACACATATCTATTCCAAGTTTGTCAACTTCTATTTTCACCCCTCCCATTGCGGAAACTGCATCTACAAAAAGAAATACATCATCATATCTCCTAACAACATTTGCAATTTCTTTTAAAGGGTTCATGAGTCCAACAGAAGTTTCATTGAAAACGAGGGTTACAGCATCATATTCTCCAGTATCCAGTTTTTCTTTCACCATTTCAGGTTTTATTGCTTTATTCCATTCAACCTCCAAAGCATCGCATTCTATACCATTCATCTGTGTTATTTGATGCCATCTTTTGGAAAAAGCTCCATTTACGCAGTTCAAACATTTCTTTTTCACTCCATTTATAACTGCAGATTCCATTGCTCCTGTTGAAGAGGAAGCAAAAACGAAGATTGTATTTTCAGTATATAATAATTTTTTCATTTTTTCCTGTATACTGTCATATAATTGAGAAAATTCTTTTGAACGATGGTGTATCTGAGGTGTGGAAAGAACCTGCAACATTTCTTCTCTTACTTCAGTTGGTCCAGGAGTAAATAATTTATGATGTCTCATGGGAAGATATTAAAATTTTATACTTAAATTTTGGGATATTGAAAAATGTTTCCACAAAAGATTTATAAACCTTGTTTTTCTTTATTTTTTGGAGGCTTAAAATGAAAAAAGAAATAGTAGTGGCTATAGGGGCTTTGTTAATTTTGCCAGTATTTAGCATAGCATATGAACAGAATGAGCCAAATAATGATTTCAATTCTGCAATCCTACTTAAAGAAGAAGCAAAAGGAACAGTGAGCTTTGAAGATGCAAAAGATTTCTACAAATTTTATGTTGCAAAAGGAATAGAGATGAGAATTGAAGTAGAGGCAGACAATGATGTCGATCTATATTTATACAATCCTGAGAAGAAAGGAGTCGCATATTCATGCAATGAATTCTTTGAAAACATAATATATGAGGCAGATGAAACAGGATATTGGTATGCAGAAGTTGTTGCAAATAGAGGAGAATCAGATTACAGAATAACCCTGAATTTGCTTGCTCCACAGAATGATGCAGGATATGATGGAGACGCAGGAGATAAAATCCTGAAGGCATTTCCAATATTTCCAATGGAACCTGTTGACAATACACCTGGGAGAGGAACTGAAGGAATGCTTTCCCCACCAGGAGATGAAGAAGATTGGTATCTATTTTCTGTTTGCAAAGGGCAGACAATAGAGATAACAGTAAATCCGAC
>DRIF01000137.1 GCA_011052825.1 Thermoplasmatales archaeon | reverse complement strand
GAATCTACAGACATAGAAACCACAAATATCGAAAATTTCAATGGTATATTAAGGGAGAGAATTGGAAGATTAGTAAGAAAAACAAAATGCTTTTCCAAGAATAAAAAGAGATTGGAAAATGCACTGGAATTATTCCAATTCTACTGGAACTTTATAAATGAATTTCGAAGAGATTCTTCTCTAGCGATGCTGGAGAAATTGACCGATCATATCTGGACATGGCATGAATTTTTTTATTCCAGAATTAACTATTTTTAATTAGGACAATAGGTAAAATTATTGACATATCATTTATTATACCTCTTTTTTATTATTATGAAAGTTTGTCTTGGTGGGACATTTGATATAATACATGAGGGGCATGAGAAATTGTTAGAAAAAGCATTTGAAATAGGAGAAGATGTTGTGATTGGTCTTTCATCTGATGGGCTGGTGAAAAAATTTGGAAAAGTTGCAGAGAAATATGAAAAAAGAAAAAGGAATTTAGAGAAATTTTTGGAAAAGAAGGGATGGAAAGCAAAAATAGAAAAATTGGATGATGAATATGGAACTACAATATCAGAAAATTTTGATGCAATTGTTGTTTCTCCAGAAACTAAAAAAAATGCAGAAATCATAAATAACATCAGGAGAAAGAAAGGTTTAAAGCCAATTAAAATAATCTGCATTTCTTATGAACTAAGCAATGACGGAATTCCAATTTCAACAAGCAGAATAAAAAATGGGGAAATTAGGAAAGGGAAAAGATTGATCCCATTAAAGGTATGCATAGGTTCAAAAAATAAAATTAAAATAGATGCTGTTAAAGAAATTTTTGACGACATTTTTAGCAACATGAAAATAGAATATTATAAAATTGAGGTAAAAACTGAAAAACAACCATCTGGAGAAAAAATAATGGAAGGAGCTTTAAAAAGAGCATTAAATGCAGTTAAAGGAAATGATTATGGAATAGGAATAGAAGCTGGTTTGAAGAATGAATATGGAATAAATTTCATTGAACATTATGCTGTTGTAGCCGACAAAACTGGGTATATAACGTATGGAAAAAGCCCTTCATTTCAATGCCCTGAATGGGTAATTGAAGAAATAAAAAAGGGAAAGGAAATAAAAGAAATTCTTTCATTTGAAGAAAAAGGGCTTATATGGCACTTGTCAAATAAAATAGAGAGGAGCGAACTAATAAAAAATGCTATTCTGATGGCTTTAATTCCCAGAATAAAAAATAAACCTTAGAAAAATTTTTTTAATGAAACACAATTCTTTTTCAGGCGGGGATGGCCCAGCCTGGTACGGCGCAGGATTGCTAATCCTGTGGTCTTTGACCTCGCGAGTTCAAATCTCGCTCCCCGCGCTTTTTAGCCAAATAAGTTAGGTTTTTATATTAATTTTCAATGAATTTTGATGAGATATAGAGAATGCTACAAAAAGAAAATTTGTGAAAAGGATGAATATGCTTTTGCTTGCAATACTTGATGGATGGGGATATTCAGAGAATACAATAGGAAATGCAATTTATTATGCTCATACTCCAAACTTTGATAGATATTTTAGAAAATATCCGCACACTTTTTTGGAAGCAAGCGGAGAAGCAGTTGGATTGCCAAAAAATCAGATGGGGAATTCTGAAGTGGGACATCTTAACATTGGAGCAGGTAGGATAGTTTACCAAGAAGCAACCAAAATTTTGAAAGCAATAAAAACTGGTGAATTTTTTGAAAATGAAGTTCTAAAGAAAGCAATGAAAATTGCCAAAAAAAGGAAACTCCATCTAATGGGATTGATAGGAGATGGAGGAGTTCATGCAATGATGGAACATCTATATGCCTTGCTTGAAATGGCTAAAAAAGAGGGAGTAAAGGATGTTAAAATACACTGTTTTTTGGATGGCAGAGATACTCCTCCAAAAAGTGCTATCCATCATATAAAGAAACTTGAGGAAAAAATTAAGGAAATGGGGATAGGAGAAATTGCAAGTTTGATTGGAAGATATTTTGCAATGGACAGAGATAAAAGATGGGAAAGAACAAAAAAAGCTTATGAGATGCTCGTTAAGGGAAGAAGGAGAATTGTAAAAAATGCAGAAGAGGGAATAAAAATTGCATATAAAAATGGAGAAACAGATGAATTTGTTCAACCAACAGTTATAGAAGGAGATAATAGAATAGGGGATGGAGATGTTGTCATATTTTTCAATTTTCGCCCTGACAGAGCAAGACAATTAACTCAGGCATTTATAGATGAAAATTTTGATATTTTTCCAAAAACACCTGTAAAAATACATTTTGTTAGCTTGACAAGATATGATGAAAAATTTAACAATGAAGTTGCATTTGAAAAAGAAAATTTAACAAATACTTTTGGTGAGATAATTTCAAAAAATGGATTGAAACAGTTGAGGATAGCTGAAACAGAAAAATATGCTCATGTAACATATTTTTTCAGTGGCGGAAAGGAGGAACCATTTAAGGGAGAGGAAAGATGTTTAATTCCATCTCCAAAGATACCAACCTATGATTTAAAGCCAGAAATGTCAGCTTATGAAGTAACAGAAGAAGTTATAGAAAGAATTGAGAGCGGGGGTTATGATGTAATAATTTTAAATTACGCAAATCCAGATATGGTTGGACATACTGGCTCATGGAAAGCGACTCTAAAAGCAGTTGAAACTGTTGATAAATGTATGGGAGATGTTGTTAAGAAAATTTTAGAGTATGATGGTACTGCAATGGTGACATCAGACCATGGAAATGCAGAAGAAATGTTTGAAAATGATGGTGTAAAAACTGCACATACAAAAAATCCTGTTCCATTTATATTGATAAACAAGGAAATGAAAAAAATAAAATTAAGGAAGGGAATTCTTGGGGATATTGCTCCCACAATGCTTGAAATTTTGGGTATCGAAAAACCACCAGAAATGAAAGGAAAAAGTTTAATTTTTTGAGAAATAGGCAGTAAAATTTTAAATACTCGCAAAAAATAAATCTAACATGAAAAATAAAAAAATTTGTCTTGCTGTGATAATGTTTTTTGCTTTTTATTCCCTTTCAGGAAGCATAATAAATGCTGATGAGAATAGCATTATAAAAATTAGTTATAAGTTTAAAGAACCTGTTTTAAAAGAAGTTGAAAATGGTTACAGGATAAAAATTGATGGATGCAACCTGCACGAATACAATGGATTTATTGTGCCAGCAAAAACAGTTAGAGTTCTTTTGCCATATGGAAAAGAAATTGAAAAGATAAAAGTTAGTGGAAAAAGAAAATTTCTAGGAAATTATGAAATTGAAAAAGAAAAACCATTATTTGTAGGCAATAAAAAAGTTGTATCTATGACAAAAGATAGTGTGGAAAGATTATATGAAAAAGTCGGGGTTTATGGATTAAGAGGCTATAATATACTAGTGATGAATATTCTGCCAGTTTCATATGAAAATGGGAAAGTTTTCTACTGTGAAAAAATAGATGTTGAAATAGTTCTGAAGGAAGGGAAAACCAATAATTTATACAGAGGATTTGAGAGAGACAGGAATTGGGTAAAAGCATATATTGATAATGATTGGATTTTGGACACCTATCCCAAACAAAAGAGCTCTGAAAAGTACAGATATTTGATAATTACAAATGAAGAATTCAGAAACGCCTTTCAGAAATTTGCAGATTATAAAGAAAGTAAGGGAATGAAAACAAAAGTTGTAACTGTAGAAAAAATCATTAGAAATTCATCCTTCTGGAATTCCACTCCAATTTTTAATGATACACAGGCAAAAATAAGGAATTTTATAAGACATGCATATTTAAACTGGGGAACGGATTATATCCTGCTGGGAGGAGATGGAGACGCCGAAAACGATACAAGCAATATAATACCTCCCCGCTATTTATATGCCACTTCTGTTGGACTTCCATTGTCTGAAGGAGATTTTCTGGAAGCGTATATTCCCTCTGATGTTTATTATGCCTGCTTGGATGGAAATTTTAATGAGGATATGGATGATAAATGGGGGGAAAATTATACTGGAAATGATTTAAATGAGGAAGATGAAGCTGATTTATATGCGGAGGTATGGATCGGGAGAGCGTGTGTTGATAGCATCGAAGAAGTAAATAATTTCGTAAATAAAACAATCTCATATGAGGAAAAAGATGATGAATATCTAATTCAGATTCTTCTTCTCGGGGAATATTTAGGGTTCGGTGGACCAGCAGAATGGGGCGGAAATCATAAAGATAAGATTGCCCCTCTAATTCCATCCTCATATAATATTACAAAAATGTATGATAGGGAAAAAGAATGGGATAAATATGCTCTTATATCAACTTTGAACAATGGCGTTCATATTGTAAATCATGATGGTCATGGATGGACTACCTATGCATTAAAGATGGGCAATAGTGACCTAAGAAGATTGAAAAATACAAAGTATTTCATTTTATATTCCCAAACATGTCTTGCTGGTTCTTTTGACAACTGGTATCCTCAAGATAGATATTATGAAGATGACTGCTTTGCAGAGCATCTAACTTTAGATGAGTATGGAGCTTTTGCATGCATTATGAACGCGAGATATGGTCTTGGAAGAGAAAACAGCACAGATTCTCCAGGTGAGAGATATGATTTTTCATTCTTTGAAGCACTCTTTCAAGAGAAAATAAAAGAGATTGGTAGAGCAAATCATTATTCAAAGGAGGTAAATGTATGGCGTATAAATGAGAATGGGATGAGATGGACGTACTATCAAACAAACTTATTTGGAGACCCTGCGGTTTCAATAAAAGAGCCAGAAGAGGTTGTTAGCATAAATATAAGCATGAATAAGCCAGTAAATGGAATTTATTTATTTGACAGAATGCATGTATTCCCATCAATGAATAAAACGGTTGTTATAGGAGATATTACAGTTGAAGTAGAGGTAGAGACAAATCCCCCGGGAAAAATTGAGAAAATTAATTTTTATGTGAATGGCGAATTGAAAGAAAGCTTAACTGACAAACCATATAAATGGAAATGGGATGAAAGAGCATTTGGAAAATACAGGATAGAGGTAAAAGCTTGTGCGGTAAATGGGAAATGTGAAAAGGTTGGAAAAGAAATATTTATCCTCAATCCTTAGTTTTTTCCTTTTCCTCGATACTCTTCATGAAGGGTTTTATGAATTCTAGAGGAAATGGAAAGAATATTTTTGTTGTTCCTTCAGCAGACACCTCAGACAACGTCTGAAGTGTTCTCAATTGCAATGCAGCAGGATTTTTGCTTATAACTTCTGCAGCTTCAGCAAGTTTTTTTGATGCCTGAAATTCTCCTTCAGCGATTATTATTCTGCTTCTCCTCTCTCTTTCTGCCTCAGCAGCCCTCGCCATTGCGCGCTGCATTCCTTCCGGAATTTCAACATCTTTTGTTTCAACTGCTGTAACTTTAATTCCCCATGCATCTGTTGCCTCATCGAGTATGCTCTGAAGTCGCTGATTTATTTTCTCTCTTTCCTTAAGCAGTTCATCCAGTTCTATCTGGCCTATTATGCTTCGCAATGTAGTTTGAGCCATCTGACTTGTTGCCATCATATAGTTCTGTATTCTAACAACCGCATCTTCTGGATTCATTACACGAAAATAAACAACTGCATTTACCCTCACAGGAACATTATCTGCAGTTATTGCTTCCTGAGCCGGAACATCAAAAACATGTTCTCTTAAATCAACTTTCACCATTTTATCAAATAGAGGTATTATGAGAAATAAGCCAGGTCCCTTAGCTCCAACCAATCTTCCAAGTCGGAATACAACACCACGTTCATATTCTCTAACAATCTTTATTGCAGATGCAAGTATTATTATTAGCAAAAATATGATTAATACAGCCACTTCAAGCAACATATTATTATAAACATAATTAATATAAATAGATAACCATGGAATAAATTTCCTACTGAATTCTCACGAGAGATGTTACAACTGGTGGAGGAGTTTCTAAATCAGGAGATTTTTCTATTTTTTCAACCTCTCTTATTTCAACTTTTATTTTATTCCTGAATCTCTCATCAAATTTCTTTTTTAATTCCGAGAAAAGTTCATCAACAGTTGGTCCTTTGTTTCTTAATTCTTCATCTATAACAACTAAAACTTCTATTTTATCAATGCTTTTCTGAAGTATCTGAAATTGCAGAATTTTATTTGTTCCCATCTTTTCCATAACCTTTCCAGGTATTCCAGTTATGGAAGAAGGAGGAATTATTTTTCCATCTGGTGTTATAATTGAATCTGCCTTTCTTCCAGCAATTTTTTCTATTAAAGGAGTATTTATTCCGCAACTGCATTTTCTGGCAAGAGGAATAACAAAATCATTGAGTCCATTATATCTTATTATTGGAGTTGCTCTTCCATACAACTTTGTAACAACTATATGCCCAGCTTCACCATATTTTACCGGCTCTAAATTTTCATTTAAAAATTCAAGATGAACAAAATCATGATGAATGTGGTAATTTCCTTTAACGCATTCAAATGCTATGGGGCCAGCTTCAGTTGAACCATATACATCATATATTCTTGCATTGAACACTTCCTCGATATATCTCTTTGTGTAGTCATCAAGAACAGCACCAGATGATGCAATCACTTCTGGTTCAATATTTTTTCCATATCCCTTTTTCTTCAATACTGCCAAAGCTCTTAACACGCCTGGATATCCACCTAAAAATTT
>DRIF01000136.1 GCA_011052825.1 Thermoplasmatales archaeon | reverse complement strand
AATACAGGATCCAGAAAACCCAAATCTAAATGAGATAGAAATTCCGATGTTTCCACTGGATTTTCTTTTGTAGGATTCCTGAATAATGCTTGCAATTCATATTTCCTACCGATCTCTTTGTCCAAAAAATTCCGATTACTTTTTATTAGCCTTTCTATTTCTATTTCATCCCATCCCATTTTAATCAAAAAAATGATGGGATCTCTCTTTATTTTTTTATGAATTTTTCAGCTACGAGTTATGCCAAAAATGGTTAGTCTTATATACGAGAAGGGCTAATCTGTATCCGCCTTTATCCTAAAACTCCTGTTATAAAAATAAGAATGCACAAAATAGAAAATTTTTCTATCATCCTAACCTCCAAAACCCTAAGCGACAATCTTTTTTTTATATTACCTATCTTTTCCCATGCTAAAATCGACAATATATGTTCCAGCAAAGGGAATCGTCCCCTAATTCTCCCAAATTGTAGGAAAAATTGTTTACTCCTCGGCATACTTATCTCTAATGTTGCCCAACCACTCTCTGCACCATTTGTATCTTTAGCTTTAGCTCTTATAACATAATCTCCTTTTTTATTCCAAGTATGATTTACTATCACTTGTTTTCCAGAATCATATGGGCCCATCCATTTCTCAGTTTCCCCATCTCCCCATTCAATGTAGTAGTAAACATTATCTCCATCAGGGTCTATTGTGAAAAATTTGTAACTATATTTTTCTCCTGCCTTACCGCTTGCTTGGCCATCAATATCTGGAATATCCGGTGATTTATTTTCCTTGGGTAGAATAAGCATAACTGGATTTGGATCAATTGGATCCAAGTTAGCCAATATTTCCTCTTTTGTAAACCATGCTGGTTTGTATCTCTTCTGGCTATATAACTCGGAGATATCTGAATAGTGGGGACTATTTGGGTCATTGCTTTCAGATAATGGGAATACACTCCAAGCACGGATAGGGTTTGAAAGTTGGACGAGCATCATATAGGAAGAACCAGCATCGCAATACATGATTCCGTTAGAAATAGGACCGTGAGCCATATGTAAAGGAGAAAGAATACCTCCTGCACCACTTAAAGGGAATATTTTGTTATTCCTTTGAAGAACATGGATATTGCCCCATGTAATAGTAAGAGAGCCATAAGTATCCAACATAGTCTGAGCAGCTTCAATTAAAAATTCTAGAGCTTCTTGCATCTCTTCAATAGTCAATTCATTTGGTGAAGGCGGATTCAGAAGGTTTATACCCATTTTTTTAGCTTTTTGAATCCAGAGTCGTCCTAATGCTACCTCTTCTGTGTCAGATTCCGCACGATAATCCCATGCGTTAATCACATTCATAGCTTGTGGAAGTAAACCATTTGGATCTGAGACATTATTTCTTTCACGTTGATAACTATATTGAAGCAGAGGTATCAAAACTTCGGCATAAAGAGAGTAGGTATCCAATGATATTTCCATCATTTCCTCTATTGTAAGATTCCAATCGGCGTCTAAAAGGTTGGTTGCTCTAATGCCTCGGGCTCCAAAATTATCTGTGGGAACAACATAGTCTGGATATTCTCCTTTAGTGATTGTAGTTAACGGATTAACATACCATGGTGCTGTGTTACAATTCTGGAAGAATTTACTCTCAGGATTTGTTTCCTGTGGAAGTTCGGTTAGGCTAACGAGCTCTCCCCATTCTGTTTTAGATGTGCTTCCATCCACTGGTCTGGTATAGTCATATTTACCTTGCCTATGAAACACACGCCCATTCCATATATAAAAAATGTTTCCATCAACATCACCGTAGACATGATTCCATCGAACATGCTGCCGTAACGCTACAGCTTCCTTGAAATCATCTAAATTTTTAGCTCTATCATAAGCTAAAACTTGGTCAAGAGGTCCAATATGCTCCCATGTACTCATTTTGCCAGCAATAGTCAAACCATCTTTTTGATAAACTATTGGGCCGTGATGAGTATATAAAAATTCCACTTCTACAGTTTCGCTACCTGCAACCTTTATCTTCTCCTTTACAACTTCCATATTAAGCCATTTCCCATCATAAAGATATTGATGTGGATTAAAAGGATTGATGGTTTCAATATATGCATCAGCAGTATCTGGATTATTTGCTGTTAAAGCCCACGCAATACGGTCATTATGCCCTATCATCACTCCGGGCACTCCCCACATAGTACCACCAGCAACGTTATAATCATCACTTACTAAATGAACTTCATACCAAGAGTTCATACCAAACCAAGGGAGATGAGGATCAGTTTGTAACATTGCGTAACCATCAGCAGTTTTTTCTGGTGCAACCACCCATTCATTAGACGCATAAATCTCATTCTCTTCTCTAAACTTAGAGTCATTGATTCCCCTGCGAATATCACTCCATAGTCGGCTAAGAGGTCTTGAAAGGCTTATCATTTTACCCCACGCCACCACTTCCCATGGCTTCACTGGGGTTGCCCATTCAGGAACTTCTTCAGGGTGAGTTTCCATATAATAATTGATACCTTGTGCAAAAGCTTCCACAGCTTCTTGTGCTTCAGCAGATAATTCGTGATATTTTTCTGTTACAACATTGGTCACACGAAGAAGGCGCATTTCTTTATCTGATGCCAAATAACTTTTTCCAAAAATCTCTGCCATTCTTCCTTGCACTGTAAGATAGTTTATTAACATCTGCTCAAGATGATCTTCTGCCTGAGCATATCCTTCTCCAAAAAACATTGCCTTATTTGAACCTCCATAAATATGAGGTACGCAATAAATATCTCGATAAATATGAACCTCATTTTGAGGGATGCTAATATTAATATTATTGAGATTTACTTCTCTAATTGAACGAATATTAAATTCTCCAATTCCCAATATACTAAAAAGCAGGATTAATATCATACATATGCTTACAAATTTCCTCATTTTTTCATCCTATATTGAATATTATTACATTTGTTTTATCAATTGCTTTATTTTTTTGAGTGTCATAAGCAATAACTTTTATTTCGTGCTTGCCCACTGAAAATTCATTCCATGTCCATGAATATGGCTTTTCATAATCAGTATACTCAAGTCCATTATCTACATAAAATTCTACTCTATCCACTCCTTTTATACTATAAACATCCGTCTCTATTGTTATTTGTCCAATAATGATTGTATTTTCCAAAAGTGTAGGCGTTATTTCTCTATCGAAAATATATAGGCATCCTCTCCTTGGTTTTAGTATATTTATCATTGGTGGAATTTTTTCCACAGTTGTTAATCTTATTAAATGCACAGTGTTTGCTGGCATTTTCTCACATGTTGAAAAAGAAGAACCGTTTAGATTCTTTACCTCTACTATCCCTAAATCATTAAAATCATCTAAAACGTATCTTATGTATGTGAAATCTGAATCCCATGGAAGATTCTCAATAGTTAAGCTATACTCATTATATTCTGATTCATAGTTACTAATCAACAGCGTAACATTTTTTCTATCTTCGGATACGCCAGCTATGAAAGCAAAGCTTTCGTTGTAATCCATTTCATTCATATAAAGCCTTTTCGGCGATTCCAGCAAGATTTTCATTGCTTTAAACGCATAAGCTGTTTTCTTATATCTTCCATTTGCTTCAAACAACCCTAAGCCATATAATCCATTATTGCCCTGTGTTCCTCTATACCTATATGCCGTATCACATCCAGCATCTTGCAAAAAAATCATAACACAAGCTGTGAATGCTGCCCCCCTTCGCATTTCCATATTCCTCTGGATCTATACCAGCTAAGGCGGTATTCCATTCTGATAAAATGTTTTCTGTTTCATTCAACCCAAATCCATGTAATGTTTTTTCAACCCTTGAAGAAAATAAATAAAAAGTGCGAGGGTTTGTATCGTAAAGATGCCAGGAAAAGAAATCTAATGGCAAGCTATTTTCAATAACATACTCAATAAATTTTGTTGAATAATCCAAGTTACCTATCCATGCTATGGCAGGAGCTCCTATTTTCAATGAATTATCATATTCTTTCAAAGTTACAGCAGTGGCTTTATACAACTCATAGTATTGCTCTGGTGAGCCAGTCCAAAAATGCGTTAAATCTGGCTCATTCCATATCTCCCAATAAGTAATGTTATAATGGTAGCCATTAGCCCAGCCATCATTGTAATGCATAACAATATGTCTGCATATATTAGCCCATTTCCATGGGTCTGACGGCGGATTATTATGTACAGGGTCTTTCTCCCAGCTTTCGCCGAGTCTATAGAAAACCTGGAATCCTCCCTCAATTATTGGAGTAATTTTTTCGTCTGAGGATGTAAAGTTGTAACTGCTCTCGTTTTCTGGATCTGCGTCCCAATCTGGAAATATTTCATGCACATCTGTTGGCCCATAAAAATCATGAGTTCTAATCATCTCTATACCAATATCTTGATATTGTTCTGTAACATCCACACCTCTTCCTACACCTGTTGGTCCACAATTTACTCCCTGCAATGATTTTATTTCTCCAATCTCGATGGAACAATCAACGTATATTGATCTTGTTTTTGATTGACAACTACAACATACATTTACAATATTTCCACTCACCATCAGAATAAGCATTAGTAATATTCCTATCACCAAAATTTTCTTCATCTTACTTCCCTATATTGAATATTGTCACATTTATTTTATCTTCTGCTTTGTTTCCTTTTTCATCATATGCCCTAACTTTTATTTCGTGCTCGCCAACAGCAAACTCATCCCATTGCCATTGATATGGTTTGTCGTAATCAGTGTTTTTCAAAACGTTATCAATATAAAACTCAATTTTTTCTATTTCTTCACTACTGTAGACACTTGTTTCCACTGTTACCTTGCCTATTATAACTGTATTTGTAAGTGGTATTATTGGTGTGTTAAATATATAAAGCCAATTTTGCTTTGGCTTTATTATTTCTATATTCAGCATTGAAACATTTGAAAATTTAAAAATTTTTGTTTCCTTTGATTTAATGCTATCATGAATAATTACGGTGCTATCTTCATATTCATATGAAATATTTGCATTAGATAGCATTTCCATAACATGAATATTTCTTTCTATGCCTAATTTTTTTGCTTCTACAATAAGCTCATATTCTTTTGATATGCTATCATTATTTCTTACCGTAACATAAACTGTACTACCATTTCCAAATCTTTCAACCCATATTCCATTCGTTGCTTTTGCATAAGTTATGGGCTCCCATCCAGCAAGATATAATTCATCCAGTATTGGGATAATTTTTTTGTATATCGGACGAGCAGTCCCATAATTACATTCTGTGAAAAAATCCCCTTTCATAATTGGATATATCCCATAAAATATGCTTTCATTTATAAACTCCTGTACATAGGGCATGATTACTTTGCCTCTCTCGTCCCACATTTTTCCACATTGAAAAGCCATTACAAATCGATGGTACGCCATACTCCGTCTGTAATTTAGCTCAATGTCATTGAAATTCCAATCTGTTAAGGAATTCATTTCAAATGGTAGAGCTGATAAATAGGGAAAACCAAATGATGCAACTCCCATTTCGACACAATTCCCAGTTATTTTTGCATTAGGATGGTTTTCATCGAGCCATTTTGATAGATATCGGAGATATTCAACTATTGGTGCCATTCCATGTACGCCGGGCTTAAAATTATTGGGACTGTATACCAAAGGTATATTGGTATATTGAAAACGGGAGGAATTCATATCTATATATCTGCTTTTTTTCATAAAAGAATCTAATTCTACTCCATTCAAAATAGCATTGTACTTTTCAGCATTTTCAAAAGCAGGCTTTATCAATGTTTCCATCATTGCATCTGCCATATTAAAATTGGGCAGATCTGGATCAGTATTTAAGGGAAATTCTCCAACCCATACATCTGGAGCCCAGTTTGATCCCCTTATTATACCTGCTAATATTACATCTCCATTAATATCATAAATGGTTGAATTTTTTGCTCCTCTCGCTTTCATTTTTAAGATAGAATTTCCATGCCTTGCATAATAATCTATCAAATTCAGAAATTCTTCATAATCTGGGGATGGCTCCGTAATAGACTGTAGGGAATGCGGCTCAAACTCAGATGGAAGAGTATATTCACATGCATAAATATTATTTTCATTTAGTTGTGGTAAATATTTCGCATAATTATCATAGTAGAAATGACCCTGCACGAATCTTATACCAAAATCAGCATATTCACCGGTTGAATTCATAAATTTTGAATCAATACTTTTATCAAAATATTCAGGAAAGAAATTATAATACCTATTCAAAGCACTTCTAAATCCCCATTCAGCATCACATTTGTAAAGGTAAATGGTAAAGTTTACACTGTTGAACTTTGTTAAAGGTGACAAACCAAAACTGAAAGATATTCCAAATTTTTCCAAATTTGTATCATAAAATATTCTGAATATGCGGGGCTTTGATAGAGGAATAGCAATTGAAATGCCAGTATCATCATTGGTTATTGCAGAAAAAGGGTAGGGAGATACAGGTAAATAACTGCTTTCATCAGCATTTATGAGCATTTGATACACTCCACTTTCTATCTCTTCCCAATTTCTAATGTCATCCCACCATTTCCATTGAGTGGCATTTATAGGAAGGAAAAAATAAACATCAATTGCTTTTTCCTTGCTATTACCATAAATTTCTCCGTTTATTTTTATATAGTCGCCTCTTGATCCATAGCTTGCAGTAAAATCAAGCTCTCCAAGTTTTCCTTCATAAAAAAGTTTATCGCCTTCTTCTCTCAACCTTCCCTCAGCAGCCCTCATTTTTATTTCTTCTGGCAATTCATAAAGACAAACGTCATCAAACCATGCAGTATTATTCTTCATACCTGGAACACTGTTTTCTTTTGGTCCACTGAAAAACAAAACTATTTTTGCTTCCCTCGTATTTTCTGGCGAGATAAAAATTTTGGAGAATTGTTTCCATGAGCTCACAGTACAATGAATTTGCAATTCTTCTTGACCTATTTCATTTCCTTGGTTATCATAAAATATACATATGACATACATTGAAACACTCCACCAATCCTCAAGAAATCCAAAAGCATTTTTTGCAAATAATGTAAGGCAATACTCAAATTTTTCTTTTATTTCAATAGGTGATGAAACATAAGCCATCTGACTCGATTTGCTATAAGAATATGAAAACATTCTTAACGAATAATTTCCGGAATGCACATTTTGTCCATCTAGAGTTATATTCATTTCTCCTTGCAGAGTATGTGGTTGCCATCCATCTGCTATACCATCGCCATTATCATCAATTTCAAAACCACCATTGAAAATAAGGTTATTTGTCTGGTAATCTGGTGTAAAGTCTTTTATCCAGAAAGGCAATGATGCACTACTTGTAATCTCTTCATCATTTATTTTTACACTTATGATTTCTCCATTTTCGTTAAGAATAATTTGCAATCCATCATCTGTTGTAATAAAAAATTCGTCGTATGAACTGCTAAGTGAAATATTCAATGAGAACAGAAGGAGAAGGAGGATAACAATCAACTTTTTCATAAAAGTAAATTTGATTTTATTTATATTAATTTACCAAATTTATTCCCGAATTTATCCCAAATTTATTCCATATATGTTAAATAATAAAGGGCAACTATATTCATTCTGTTATTTGCTTGGTCACCATTATATGCTATTTTTTATCTTGTGACACCTATCGCTTTCATCCCAAAGCCATGAATATGATAGCTCGCTGTCTACATATTTTAATTCATATCGATATAAATTCACTTTGTTGATTTCATTTTCCTTATATCTTCGTCACTAAAATAACTTCCCTATTGAATATTCAAATTTTTAATTGCAAGTAGCATGGAAACAGAAGAGTTTTCTACCTTTCATATGGTTCTTTCGCAGGATGCCAGTCAAAGTTAAACCATGGAAAATGAAAATCTGTAATTTGTGAAAAAGAGATATATCCAAATATAACCTTCGGTCCAAAACCGTTGTAGTCATCCCAGTAATTTTCAATCCAGCGATTGTTAAATGAATTTGATATCATTGCATTATTCTTATTATCCATAATGTTGTTATATCTAATAACATTTTGGAAAGCATATTCCAATCGTATTCCGTAACCATATCCCCATGATCCGCCACAGGAACCCGATATGGTGTTATACTCGATCAAATTGTTATTGGCACCAGCAATTCTAATGGACCACTCAATATTGTCAGAAAAGTTATTGTAGCGGACAATATTGTTATCTGATAGTGTATAAAGGGACAATGAGTAATACTCATGGTCATGAATGGAATTGCCAATGATTTCATTATCATGTGAAAAAGGCCAAAAACTCATACATACATAATTTTCAGACATGTCATTATCTTGAATGATGTTATGACTAGATGCATTAACAATAATGGCAAAGTAGTCATTTCCATATATGATATTGTTACAGATTGTATTGTAATCTGCTTCATCCATATGGATACCCTCTCTATCGTTTGAATAAATAAAATTGTTATCAATCTCATTGTGAGACGAGTTCACCAAAAAGATTCCGCCACGTGCCCAACCTTGCAACCCGCCATTATTTTTAATAATGTTTCCAGATATTTTATTGTAATCTGAATGTACTTCTATGCCAAAATCAAACTCCTTTCCACCACTATTTTGGATAGTGAAACCAGAAAGGGTCACACCATTGGTAATAATCTTAACTACATCTTTTTTATTCCCACCATCGATGAGGGTGGTATTTCTATTTTCTCCAATTAATTGTACGCTTTTATCTACTATGAGATTCTCTCCATAGATTCCGCTATATACAAATACTGTGTCTCCATTGCTTGCATTATCAATTGCATCCTGAATTTTTGTGTAATTATTTGAACCACTTCCCCCCACATATAAAACATTTCCTCCTAATTCTACTATCTCCACCACTGTAGTATTCAATCCGTTTTCCATCTCACCAATCACAAAACCTGCAATCACTAAATTAAGTATAACCAAAAGAAACAATCCTATTCTTTTAATTTTCATACTATTGCCTCCAAAATTAAATAAAAAATTGCATAAAAATTTTTTTACCTAAATTTACCGCTTAGCCACCTAAGAAAAGGAATATTGGCAAAGTCAATATCTCCATGAATAACAAACTTTCTCGTTAAACGCATAGTAATAGACAAAGTAGAAAAAGACTCAGTCTATTCTCAAAAATATTCAAAGGTATAAGAGAAAATATATGTTTATTTGATTACCAACTATTTACATATTTATCTTTCCACCAAATGACTTAGTGTAAAAATGTAAAAAGGTCAAATGACAAAGCCAGTAAAATTCAAAATTCAACCAAATGTTTTTCAAAATCAGAAACAACATATTTTTTTCCTTTTTTTATAACTTTATGCCCCTCTTCCTCAAGAAGTTTTTTCTGATATTCAACTCCTCCAGGATATTTTTCATTTATTACTCCACCCTTCTTCAAAGTTCTCCAGTATGGTGTTACATTCTTCTTTCCTTCCGCCTTTGCTTCTGCAGACGCCTCCGCAGAGATGCGGGCAAATATGCCTGTGGTTATGGGGCAACAGATTGTTGCATTGTATTTCTTAGCAAGGAATGAGCGAATTTCGTTTATGGTGATGAGTTTTCCTCTGGGAACTTTTCTCATTATTTCGTCCACTTCCAATGGAGATGGAATGACGACAGTGTCTCCTTCCTTCGCTCCCCATCTTCCAGCCATTTTTGAGGTTACATTCACAATTTTCGGCAGTCCTTTGCTATCCATTAGTTTTTCCTGCCATGATTTTCTTTTAGCCATGAACATAATAAAAGAATGTTTTAAATTTGTTTTTGAATTTCATCAAATATTTATACAACATATCAATCTGGAGTTTATGACTCATTCACTAATTTTCTTTGACAATCACATGCATTTAAGCGAGAAAGGAAGATATATAGAGGCAATAAAAGATTTTAAAAGATATGGAGGAACTCATTTGAATTTCTGCCCATATACAAATATAAAAAAAATCATAAAAAATAGAAGTTACATGGAATGCTATGAAGACGGAATAAAAATTGCCAGTAAAGCAGAAGAAAAAACAGGTGTAAGAATATTTTTAACTCTTGGTCCATATCCAGTAGATTATTTAAAACTCAGAGAATTGATTGGGAGAGAAAAAGCATTTAATTTAATGAAAAAAGGGATAAAGGAAGCCCAGAGATTATGTCAGGAAGGAAAGGCAATTGCAATTGGTGAAATAGGAAGACCTCATTTTCCTGTGGATGAGGAAGCATTAAAGGACAGTAACATTATAATGAAATATGGTATGGAACTTGCAAAAGAAGCTAATGTTCCTGTAATTTTGCACATGGAGGGAACAAATCAAAAAAATATGAAAGAAATTTCAGAAATGGCAAAGAGAGTAGGAATTGATGCAGGCAAAGTTATAAAACATTATTCACCGCCTATAATAAAAAAAGAGGAAAATTTTGGAATATTTCCATCTGTTATAGCAAAGGAAAGGAATATTGAGGAAGCAATTAAAAAAGGGCTTCGTTTCGTGCTTGAAACAGATTATCTAGACGATTTATCACGCCCTGGGGCTGTTCTTGCCCTGCATACAATACCAAAAAAATTGAAGAAACTCCTGGGTGAAGAAAAAGTTGGAGAGGATGAAATAATGGCAATAAATAAGGAAAATCCAGAAAAAATTTATGGTATATCCTTAGAATAGAGACATTTCTGGAATTACAAATTCCTTTCTACAATTTCTGCATATATAGTATACTCTACCATTAAACCTATGCTGTATCATCTCGCCCCCACATTCAGGACATCTTCTATTTGATATCATTTTGATAACCTTTTGCTAATAAAAATACTTTTTTTATATAAAAATTTTTCGCCAATGTTTTAAAAAGGTTTTGTATTACTGCCAATGAGCGATAGACCCTCATTTGATGAATATTTCATGAAAATAGCAGAAATTGTTTCAACACGCTCAACCTGCTTAAGGAGACATGTGGGAGCTGTAATTGTGAAGGATAACCATATTTTAGCTACTGGATATAATGGTGCTCCAAAAGGATTTAAACATTGTGGAGAAGTCGGTTGCATAAGAGCCGAGATGAATATACCGAGAGGAGAAAAACATGAATTGTGCAGAGGTCTGCATGCTGAACAGAATGCAATAATCCAGGCTGCTGTATTTGGTGTGTCTATAAAAAATGGAACACTATACACAACTCATTTTCCATGCAGTGTTTGCTCAAAAATGATTGTCAATGCTGAGATAAAGGAAATTGTTTATAAAGAATATTATCCAGATGAACTTTCAAAAAAAATTTTGGAGGAAAGTAATATAAATGTGAGGAAATTGGTGATATAATGGATGAGATTAAAAAGCAAAAAATGTTGATTTTCTTGAGAGATATTCTTGTATCTGTTGCAATAGTTGGTATAATACTCTCTGCGTTATGGGGATATACAGGGCAGTTTCCACATTCTCCAATGGTTGTTGTAACATCTGGCTCAATGATGCATCATGATTCTCCTTTTGGTAAAATAGGGACAATAGACCCTGGAGATTTGGTTTTAGTTAAAAAGGTGGAAACAAAAGATGACATTATAACGAGGGGGAATTCAACAAATCCAAGTACAAAGCATCGCACATATGGTGACTATGGGGATGTTATAATTTATTACCCGATGGGCAATACAGACAGAGTTCCTATAATTCATAGGGCAATTTGCTGGGTTGAGGTGAATGATGGAAAATATACTATAAGAGAATACAACATTTACAACGCATCTTCAATTACAATTCCAGAGTTGCATCTCTCAGGTTATCGCCCGAAAAACAGTGGCTTCATTACAAAGGGAGACAACAATGACTACCCCGATCAGATTCCAAATGGAGGAATATGCGAACAACCTGTCAAAACATCCTGGATTATAGGAAAGGCGAGAGGTGAAATACCATGGTTTGGTTTAATTAAGTTAATGTTTTTTGGAAATGGTGCAGGATATAATGGGGAGGATGCAGTAAAAATTGGGAAAGCTGTTGCTCCAAAAGATGAATGGATTTGCCTTGGAATATCTTTGCTTATAATAATTGGGCTTCCAACTGGATGGGACATATATAATTTCTACAAAAAATGGAAATCAAATAAGCTTAGACTGTAAAGCCGGGCTGTAATCCTTCAAATCTGGCATTGATTCATCCTTCTCCAGAACTTGTCTTATTTTTAAAGGAGCAGAAACCTCTATCTCCCTCGTCCTCCCATATCTCCCTTTTGACACAACACGTGCATTTATTATTCCAAGCATGTCCAGTTCTGATATTATATCTGCTATTCTTCGCTGAGTTAGTATATTTATTCCTCCTTTCCTGCATAGGTCTTTATAAATGGCATAAACTTCTCCTGTTCTCAACCCTTCATATTTCTCCCCCCCAATTATTGAAGCCATTAAAACAATTTTTGATTGAATTGGGAGAGTTCTAACAATTTCTGTAACCCTGTCAAGTTCTATTTTATTTTCTGCCACTCTGACATGCTTTTCTGTTACACGTTCCTCTTTCATCCTCTCAGCAATTTCTGCTGCCACCCTCAGCAAATCTAAAGCCCTTCTTGCATCTCCATGTTCCTGAGCTGCAAGAGCAGCGCACAATGGAATGACATTCTCTTCTATAACTGAATCTTTAAAAGCTATTTTTGCCCTCTCTCCAAGTATATCACATAGCTCATCTGCAGAATATGGTGGAAAAACTAAATTTTCCTCTCCGAGAGACGATTTTACTCTCGGGTCAAGAAACTCTGTAAATTTCAAATCATTTGATATTCCAATTATAGATGTCCTCGCTTTTTTCAAATCATAATTCATGCGAGAGAGATTATATAAAACATCATTTCCTTCCTTTAATTTATCAACCTCATCTAAAACAATCACAGCAACTCCTGCTGTTTTTTCTATTGCATCAATAAGGCGTGTATAAACTTCATCGGTTGGCCATCCAGTAAATGGAATTCTATTTTCCCATACCTTTATAAAATGATTTGCAACATTTTGCAATACCCTATAATGTGTGTCAACAATTTCACAATTTATATAAACAAAATTTGTGTTCACATTCATCTCTTTTCCTTTTTCAACAAGCTGTTTCCCTATATATTTTGAAACAGCTGTTTTTCCTGTTCCTGTCTTACCATATATAAAAACATTCGAAGGTGTCTCGCCCCTCAATGCTGGAGCCAGAATTGATGCAAGTTCTTTTATCTGCTTTTCCCTGTGCGGGAGTATTTCTGGAACGTATGAAGGGCGTAACGCTTCTTTGTTTTTGAAGATAGTGTCTCCAGCCAGTATACCGTGAAATATGTCTTTCATATTCTTTTCTCCCCCAAAAATTAAACATATATGCAAAGCCAATAAATAAAGCTTATGAGCGACTTATACTATATATTCAATTATGAGGGTATAAAAAACTAATGCAAAAAATTTAAAAAGGGGGTTAGAGGGCTGAGTCAATTGGTGTTGGCTCTATCCAGTGTGCTGGGCTGTATATCACAATTGCTGGGTCTCCGTACAAAACTGTCAGAGAAAGCATTCCCATTGACAAGCCACCATATATTGTTGTTGGGTCAAGTGTTGTGAAATCTCTGTCAAATCTCCATAAATCATAGGAAGTACCTTCTCCTATTGACATTCCATATTTCATTACTTTCTCTTCAACAAATTGATCCCATAAATCATTCAATCCTAGTATGCCTGTTCCACAGTTTCCATAGTATGCAACCGCCCCATGTTCTAAATATATCTCAGGACCAAAATGCCATGCAGTTGTGCATGAACTGAAATGAACCCACATGCTGTGCAGATTTTCCCATAACTGGTCGCACCACTTGAAATGAATTATGTCATACTGCGAGGGTGGCTCTGGATCATACCATGCCCCTCCTTTTGAGCGTGGCGTCTCACTCGACCAGTATTCATAGCCATGCCATCCATCCTGTCCTATTCCTCCCCATATTGGATGCTCACTCACTCCACTTCCTCCTGTTCCATGTCCGACATAGTAGTATGCACTTGCTCCTCTGTTAAACTCGTACAGCAGATTGTCCCATATACAATGTCCTCTGTATTCTCTTCCATATAAAGAGAAGAAATCTTTAATATTTCTTGCATTGAAAGCATTATATCTTTTTCCATCATTTGTTCCAACTGGATTTCCATCTGCGAAATTCATTAAAGTGGAAGTTGTATATTCCTTGTATGGATTTCCAAATATTATTGCTGGATACATAACGCTTCTCACAACATATGAAGCCATTGCTGCAGGTGTAGTTGCAATAATCTGACCTGCTGTTGATTCATTTCCTGTTATGGCACGCACAAAAGGCATTCTTATATCAAAGCGAGGTGAGACAACTCCAACAAATTCCTTTCCTTCCTTATTTAAACCCAGGCTATCTATATATTCCTGGAATGGTTGTGCTGTATTTCTGAACCATCTTAAATGCTGATCACATCCAAGTGGTGGAATCTCTCCCTCTTTTATGTAATCCATTATTGGTTTGCGAGCTTTAGCCATGTGTCCTGTGGAAAGACATCCATGATAGTAATCTCCAAGATATTCATCGTATGTTGCTATTGCATCTGCCCAGTGATATGCATTTCCCATTTCTCCAATTCTAACTACAGGAGAACCATGATATGCTGCAAGATAGGCAGAAGGAGCAAAATAGCCATCGCCAGTAGCAAATGAAGTAACAGTTATGTAATTTTCGTTGCTCAACTCATCTATTTTTCCAACAACATCAGACATTGTTGTCAATCTCTCAACATTGTAGCTGGAAGATAGTTCATTATATACATTATTGTTGTTTCCTAAATCAACAAATATCACCTTGCTAACTCCCAAACTGTTTAAAGCGCTCTTTGTTTCATCTGGTATTCCATCTTCACTTGCATACAAAAGTGGAATATGCTTTAAAGAAGCTATAACAGCTCCATTTGAGGCAGATAAACCATATGCAATTCTGTTGGGATTGTATTCTCTCAATTCTGCCTTTATTGTGTATTTTATGCTTCCACTCATCTCTTCTCTTGGAACAACAATTGCAGTCCACAGCCCTTTCATTGGATGATGAACTTCAGCACTGAATGTTTTATGTGGCTCAACAATTAAATGGCTATATTTATGCTCATCTCCTCCAGATTTATTTCCATTCCACTGATGTATTGGTTTAATATATGCTCCATTCCAAGAAGGCATATCTGGAGCCATTATGTTGCCAAGCGGATCAACCAAATACACCCACAAATAGCTCTCTTCGTCTGTTTCAATTGTTACTTTCAGAGAAGAATCAGAATTTGTAACAGGAATCTTGTATCTATTGCATGAGTAAAGCTCTATATTCATTAGCCAATCTCCTTTTGATGCAGCTCCAGCAATGTATATACCAGGTAGAGTAATTGGATAAAACAGATCAAGCCTGTCTTCATTGTATGGCCACCAGTCGGTAGCAACCTCTCTATATTTTGTGTCTATTAAAGTGATATCAATATTCTTGCCATGCGTTTCCAAAAGATTGAATTTTATTGCCCCCCATTTTCTTCCAGCAAAGAATGGATAAACAATTTGATTCTCAAATTCTTTTAGTTTTTCACTGTTTCCTGATATTTGCATGACTTTCTTTCTTATGTTAAGTGTATCCTGTTTTGAGATAAGCTCTTTAACATTGTCCTCAACATTACTTCCATCAATTGCAACAACAGCTTCATCACTGCTGTCCCATGCCATAGTTGCAATGTTTGCAGATGCTTTAACTGGCTCAGAATCTAAATGATATACAGTTGCTTCTTTTCCAAAATGGCTCAAATATTCATTCCAATCCTCCAGTAAATAATTTGTTGTGTCATCAACTGTTCCAAACCAGTTTGTTACAGTGTCATCCCCCTCATAAACAACAGGTGAAACATACCTCTTTCCATTTTCAATGTAATTTGCCGCTGGAATTGCAGAAATATATGCATATTCATCTTTATTGCTTGTGTCATCATTGCTAACAACAAACGTTTGTGCAACAGGTGTTATTTCTGGCTGTGGAACAACTGGTGGCAATGATGCACTTCCTCCAATGGTTAACGTGAACTCATATGCTCCTGAACCATACTGATAATATGGAACTGGGTATTCATCCCATTTTTCATCAAAGCCAGGAAACATATCTATTTTT
>DRIF01000135.1 GCA_011052825.1 Thermoplasmatales archaeon | reverse complement strand
TTGTATTCATTTATATGCATGTTTAATGGTAGAGGTGGCATTGCAGGAATAATTTTTTTGTTTATATTCATTGAATCAACATTTTTTGCTTTTACTTCAACATAATTAATTTTTGTTCCCGCTGGAAATTTATAAACTTTTGTGTAATATGGAAGCATTGGATATCCAGCATTATGAATATAATTACAACCTTCAATTTCAATTGTTGAATATTCTCCTCTCTCATTTATTGAAAAGTCTTTAATGGCTATATTTTCTTTAATATTTCCTTCATAATTTGCTGTAGAAATTGTAAATGCCATAATTCCCGCTATAACAACAACTATTAACTTTTTCATAAAAATAATATAGAACAATTAAAAAAATATTTCTAATCTCTCACCCTCTTTTGCTTTAAAATACTGAGATGCATTTCCCTTATTCATTGCAACCTCAAGAAATCCACTGCTCCCTATAACTCCAATTATTTCTCTTTCTTCAGCATACCCATAACTTGGGTATATTTTTATTTCCCTCTCAATTTTTCCAATTCTTACAAAAAATTTCTTGCGCCTCAAATCTCTTTCACAAACATTAGTTATTATATTCCCAAATCTATCTATAAACAAAATTTTACCAGAAATCATGCCTTCTTTTAAAATTGCTTTTCCAAAGCTCAAATCAACATAATCTTTTATCTCCTTTGCAATTTTCTCTGGTTTTATGCCAGATGAAATTTTCCCTGCAGCAGGTGCAAAAACATCTCTTCCATGAAAAACAGGACTTGCATTTTTTCCAACCTTTATCTCATATACTTTTTCAATTCCAATTTCCTTTGCTGCAGGAATCAACATTCCATTATCCGGTCCTATGAAGTAGTTCTCGCCACATTTAATGATTATTGCCTTTCTGGATGTGCCAACGCCTGGGTCAACAACTCCTATATGAATTGCTTTTTTGAAATGAGGGGCAACTGAATACAAAATGAATGCACCCTGCATTATATTCTGTGGCATGACTTCATGGCTTATGTCAACAATTTTTGCAGATGGATTTATTGAAAGTATTTTTCCTTTCATTTCTCCTGCATACTCCCATCCTATATCAGTTGTTAAAGTTATTATCATTTTATCACGCTATCGATCCATTTTAAATAGCCATCATATCCATTTTTTATTTCAATGCATATTATTTCTGGAACTTCATATGAATGATTTTCCTTTATTTTCTTTTCCACTTCTGCATATTTCTCAATTTTTGTTTTTATAACTAACATCTTTTCTTTTTCTTTTTCAATCTTTCTCTTCCATATATACGTAGATTTTACATCAAAAGAATTTATACATGCTACAACTTTTGAAGAGAGAAGAGAATCTATAATTTTCCTCTCATCTTCCTCATTACATGTTGTAATGATAATACAATACATGATTATAAAAAACATTTATCTTTAAATGGTTTTCTTTTCCAGCCATCTTTTGCCCTCCCATTCTATTATTTTCATGAATAAGAGGTAGAGAGTTTTTATTATTATATTTTTTTCATGAAAATATTCATTTATTATTTTCTTTGACCATTTCAAATCGTGCCTCATGCATTTAATTAACAGTTCTTTATGCAAATCGCTCATCTTTTCTTTTCTGAACCATTCCTCATCTTTCAGCTTGCCCATAGGAACAAAAAATAATGGAACTATCAAGCTTTTAAAATCTTTTAATTCCTCTATCAATTCAATTGTTTTTATAACATCTTCTTCTGTTTCTTCAGGTAATCCAGTTATCAGAGTACACGCAGGGAATAAATTATTATCTGTCATTACAGCAGATGCTTCCTTAACAATCTCTGGGTATTCTTCTGGCTTGAATGGTTTGGCTTTTGCTGGCATTCTTTTCTTAATTAACTCTGGAGAACCAGTTTCTATTCCCATTTCTGCCCCCCACCATTTCTGATTTTCATCAATCAAAATTTCTGATAATTTTTCTATTAATTTCTTATTTGAGGCAACAGCTGGAAATGATGCATGACTCCATGAAACATATTTTGCATGTTTTTTCGCAAGTTCATTTAATTTCAAAACCTTCTCTTCATCAGGAATAACTCCTTTCTGCCCATAAAGTAAAACGTCTTCAGCATGAAGTATGCATGAATCTACACCATAACTTTCATTAACTTTCATCTCTTCCTCAATTTTTTCATAGGGATACCATCTTAATGGACGCATAGTAACACTGCAGAATTCGCAGTGACGGGGACAACCTCTTCCTATTTCAACTATACCATTTACTGTTGCTCTCTTTATTGTTGATATTTCTTCTATAGATGGGAATCTATTCCCTTCATAAAATCTTGGCAGATTTTTTCCTTCAATTGCTTTTTTTATTAAATCAACTGCAACCTCTCCTTCTCCATCAAAAACACAATCTATTCCATATTTATCCAGAAAATTTGGTTTATAACGGAACTGCCACACCCCTGGACCTCCAACAATTGTTTTTGCTCCTTTTTCCTTCAGCTTTTTATATCCTCTGCTCTCAAGCAACTTTCTAAAATATTTTGCAAGATATGGCTCTCCTGTTTTCATTATCCCAGCAAATGTTGTTGAAGACGGACCCCATCCAAATGCATCCATAACATATATACCAATTACTCTTGCATTATATTTTTGGACATCATCTGAGTCAACAACTATGGCAGATATACCTTCATCAATCAATTTCGCTTCCATTTTTCTCAATCCATATGGTGCTTGCCAAGGCAGACCATTTATCTTTTTCATCTTTGGAAAGAAAAGAAATCTGAATAAAAATTCAGGAAGCCAGTTAGGAGGGGCACTACTACCAAATCCCAAAAATTCTTTTCCATGGTAATTGCTCATCAAGGTTGAGTTACATGTGAGTAATACATCTACTTCCATTTTTCCTCCAGCATTTCATAAAATTCAATATTGTTTATGCAACCAGGGTCTGGTTTGAGATAATCTCCAAAATATCCATATGCTCTTGCTCTACATCCACCACAATAATATCTGTATTCACAATCCCTGCATTTCTCTATAATATCCTTATTCCTCAAATCTTCTAGAATTTTATTCTTTCTCCACAACCTCTCAAAATCGTCTTCCAGAATATTCCCAATTTTCAACGGAAAGAAAACGCATGGCTGTAAATCTCCATTTGGCTCCATAGCCATATAAAAACGACCCGCTCCACATCCTCCTATAAACTCTGCAAGATTGATAAGTTGTCCTTGAAGATGTGGATTATAAAAATGAGTTGGCATTGTAACTTCACTTTCCGTCCCATTTTCTTTTTGGAGGGCAACGCGGGCAAATTGAGGAGCTGTGGATAAAATTTCTATTTTGGACGTTTTCGATTTTTCCCACAACATTCTTAGAAGTTCCTCTCTTTCCTGTGGTGTCAAATCATTTTCTACTATAAATTTTCCCCTTCCAGTTGGAACAAAATTGAAAACCATGAACCAGTTAACTCCAATTGATTCCACCAAGTCAATTATATCTGGTATTTGTTTATAGTTGAAACGAGTAGCAGTGGTAGAAATTTCAACAAAAAATCCTTCTTCAACGCAATTTTTTATTCCTCTAATTGTTTTTTCAAAAGCTCCTTCAACACCTCTAAACGAATCGTGAGTTTCAGGATTTGCTCCATCTAAGCTAATCTGCACAAATTCTACGCCACTTTCTCTCATTTTTTTGGCGATTTCCTTTGTTATTAATGTAGCATTTGTTGCCATTGCAACATAAATTCCCTTATCTGCAGAATATTTTGCAAGTTCAAAGATATCAGGTCTCACCAATGGTTCTCCCCCAGAAAATGCTATTATTGTAACCCCTGCATTTGCCATAATATCAATTGCCTTTTTAGCTTCTTCAGTGCTTAATTCATCCTCTCCTTTTTTGCCTGAGGTTGAGTAGCAATGCTTGCATTTAAGATTGCATGCAGTTGTTACATCCCACACAACCTGATATGGAGCTCCTGCAGTAAATGGTCTTCTAACCCCAAAAAAAGCTATCCCTTTTATTGTTGATGCAAGTGCCTTTGCCCAGTATGAATTTTTAAATTTCTCTTTTATCTCATCCTCCTCCAACCCAAATGCTTCTCCCCCTTTAATGAGGACTTTTCTTATGAGTTTTGATGCTGTTTTGCAGAGAATGCATGCATCTTCTCTCTTTCCTGTATATAAATCAATGGCGACCTCTATTCTGTTCTTTCCATCTTTCTTACAATATTTACTCAATGGCTTCAAAATATTTCTGGTAATAGGATTTCCAATAGTTGCTTTCAATATACTTACAGCGGTTATTGTTTTCATTCTGCTCCCTCCTCTGAATATTTCCCTTCTAGATATCTGATTGCCTTCTCAACTTTCACTCCTAAATCCTTTATTTTTTCCCTGCATTTACCTTTTATCTGATGAATTTCATCTGCCAAATCTCTTAACATTCCAGATAATTTTTCAACTTCTTTGTTCATTATTTTAATAAAATCTAAGTTTGCAGAATAGACAAATTTTCTCTCCTTTCTTCTTCTTGTTACATATCCCATTCTTCTCAAAATATTGAGAGAATTTATGGTCGTTGAATATGCACACTTTGCTTCATCAGATATTTCTCTTGCAGTCATTTCGTTTTTTGTGGAGAGTATTGCAAATATCTCTGCTTCAATATCTCCAAATCCCCAGTTTTTCAAAACCTCCCTTAACTTATTTTTTACACCCTCACCCATCTTATCACATTTATAGTAATTATGATAAATTAAATTATATTATATAAAGATTTATAAAACTATTTATATTAATTTGATTCAGTTTTCAGGCAGTGTCAAAAAATTCTCACCTCTAGATTGTAAATGACTACAAATGCAGTAAGCCATCTTTCAACGCTTTCCTTTGAAGCATTTGAAGGGAAGCGTTTCCAGAATCTTTTTAATCTTGCTTTTAAAATATTAAACCATCCTTCTATCACATTTCTTTCTCCAAATGTTTCATGCTCATATTGTAAACCCATTCTTTGTAACGCCCATCTATACCAAGGGGCTCTGTCTATTTTTATTAGTGGCTTGTTTTCACAATAAGGTAAGAAACTTCTAACAAATTTTATTACATCAATAGAAGTTCTCCAATCCGTTACCATTATCCCCAAAATCTCCCATGTTTCGATATCTATAGCTGCCCATATGTAATGCCATTTATTTCCAATCTTTATCTTTGTTTCATCTATTGCTATACAACGCCTGTATTTTCTAGAATTAGTGAATAATCGAGCTAGTTTATGATACCATTGCCTTGAAAGTTTCGTGACTAAACTTCTCAAAATCTCTGAGAAATTTACTTGTTTTTCTTAAGGAAATCCCTCCATAGTAAAGAATGGTGGCAAATAGTTTGACCTCTATCTTCTTTTTGTCCCAGCAAAAAATATTTTTGCTCCTAACTAATTCTATTAACTGGTGCAGCATGTTGATCCCCTCCTGATGCAGAATCAGGAGGGGCATTTCTTATTTTTTAAATTTTCAAATTCTTGACACTGCCTCAGTTTTCATTTCAAAAATTTTTTATTCCTTCATCCCAAGCATTTTAATAAACTCATCTTCATTTATTATTTTAATTCCAAGTTCTTTTGCCTTTGCATATTTGCCTCCTGGTTTTTCTCCAACGACAACATAGTCAACGTTTCTGCTTACAGTATTTGATGCTGTCCCTCCCTCTGCCTCCACTATTTCCTTTGCTTCCTCTCTTGTGAAATTTTTGAGTGCTCCAGTAAAGACAAAAACCTTCCCTTCGAGTTTTCCCTTTTTCCTTTCATATTCCATTTCAATTCCAAATTTTTTCAATTCTTCTATTTCCTCTAAATTCTTCTTCTCCTTGAAGAAATTCACAATGCTTCTTGCTGTTTCAGGTCCAATTTCGCGTATAGCCATCAAGTCTGTTTCTGTTGCTTTCATTAACTTATCCAAACTTCCAAATTTTTTGGCAAGGAGACGCGCGGTATGTTCACCAACATTTGGTATTCCTAAGGCATATATAAGGCGTGCAAGTCCCTTCTTCTTGCTTTTCTCTATTGCATTAATCAAATTTTCAGCAGATTTTTCAGCAAATCTGGGCAATGATAGTAAATCTTCTTTTTTTAATTTGTATATGTCGCTTATTCCTTTTATCAACTCATTTTCCACGAGTAAATCAACAGTTTTCCCTCCTAAACCTTCAATATCCATTGCATTTTTTGATGCAAAATGCTCTATGCTTCTTTTGAGTTGAGCTGGACAAGAAAGCCCTGCTGTACATCTGTAATATGCTCCTTCCTTTATAACGTGGCTACCACAAACAGGACATTTATCTGGCATGGAAAATTCTTCTTCTTTTCCTGTTCTTTTTTCTTTTATCACTTCAACAACTTCAGGTATAACATCTCCAGCTCTTGCAACTCTAACCCAGTCTCCTTTCCTTATATCATTTTGCCTCACATAATCCTCATTGTGTAGAGTTGCTCTCGATACTGTAACTCCCTTAACGTCAACTGGTTTTAATAGTGCTACAGGAGTGAGTATTCCCGTTCTTCCAACTCCAACAACTATATCAACTATCTCCGTTTCTTCCTTTCTTGGAGGAAATTTATATGCTATTGCCCATCTTGGGCTTCTGGTTTTTGAGCCAAGTTTTTCCTGATACTCCATCTTATTAACTTTTATAACAACACCATCTATTTCATACTCCAGCTTTTCCCTCTTCTTCTCCATTTCATTATGGTATTCAATTGCCTCGTCAATGCTCTCACATTTCCTCACCAAAGGATTTATTTTTAAACCAAGTTTTTTGAGTATGGAAAGAGCTTCCCAGTGCGTTTCAATTTTTAAGTCGTCTCCCTCATAATGCATTATTTCATAAAAAAATATGTCGAGAGGACGTTCAGCAGTTTCTCTGGGGTCAAGCCTGCGGAGCGAGCCAGCAGCAGCGTTCCTTGGATTTGCAAGTGGCTCCTCGCCTCTCTCAATCAATTCCTTATTAAATTCTTCAAAATCTTTAATGTGCATTATGACTTCGCCTCTCACAGCAATTTTTTTTGGAATTTTAATTTCATCACTTCTCAAAACCAAAGGAACGGACCTGATTGTTTTTATATTTTCTGTGACATCCTCTCCTTCTATTCCATCTCCTCTTGTAGAACCAAGAACATATTTTCCATTTTCATAAATAACCTCAACACTCAGCCCATCAAGTTTTGGTTCAGCAACGTAATCAACATTGGCAACACCAAGTTCTTTCACTATCCTTTTATGAAAAGCTCTCACTTCCTCTTCATTTCTTGCAGTATCCAAACTAAGCATTGGCTTTAAATGCTTGATACTCCTGAATTCTTTAGACGGCTCAGCACCAATACGCTGTGTCGGAGAATCAGGCGTTATTAACTCAGGAAATTTTTCTTCAAGTTCACGTAGTTCATCCATTAATTTATCATATTCTTCATCTGAGATTTCAGGTTTATTCAAAACATAATAGAGATAGTTATGTCTCCTTATTTCATCTCTAAGCCATTTTATTCTTTTCTCTGCCTCCTCTCTGGTAATCTCTTTCATAAATTAAATTAATGAAAAAAATTAAAAAACTTTTGGATTGACTCATTAAAAATCATCCCTCTCCATGCCATATGCTTTCTTCACTTACAGCTACAAGGAAACCATCTCCTCTTTTTATGATAAAATCTGATAATCCTGGAACATATAAATCAAAGTCATCTTTGCTGTTATTCCATTTTAAAACTATCTGACATCCTGTTATATTTTCATATATGCTACTTGCTGTTATCTCATTTTCTTTAAACCATCCAAGCATGTTCCATCCAATGTATAAAGGAATAGAAACATTTCCCACTGATATTCCTGTGAGAGTGAACTTGGTGTTGTTCTCAACTGCAATTAAATAGCCATGTCCATTTTCAATTTCAAAATCATATGGACTGCTAGGCACGTACAACTCAAAATTTTGCTTGCTTGAGTTCCATTTCAGAATAATCAAACATTTCCTTATATCCTTATACAACAATGAGGCATTATAGCCAGTTTTTATAGGCAGAGTTATTAAGTTCCATCCTTTTTGTAAAGAATATTCATGTGAAAATACTTCCTTTTTCATTTTAAGGCGAATCACGTCAAACCAGAAGGATTCAGTTCCATTTTCTTCTCCTTTTAAATATATTCTTAAATAATTTGCATTTCTTGGAGAACTGATATAAACTTCATAATTTCCATATTCATTACTAACATTTTCTATAGCTTCCTCCTCTTCACATAAATAATTTTTATATGCATCATACCAGCATATTTTAAATGAGGGTTTTTCTGAGCTTGAGTCATTTCTTCTTATAAAAGCAGATATAGTATAATTTTTGCATTCTTCAACTGGAATGTAATTACTGTAAAATATGTTACTTCCATCTACTCTTACAGCACAGTTTGGATAATCTGCATATCTCTTTCCATAAAATTCTGAATCATCTGTTGAATATTCTGGGTTTCCGTACTTAAACCAGTTATCTGGAATTTCATCATTATTTTCATCTTCTTCAAAACTGTCAAAATATACAAGATTGTTTTTTACATTCCAAAAATCATCTACAAATTTTGAAAAATGTTCTTCATATGGTATATCACCCCAGTTTGTTACAACGCCACCAAGAGAATTTTGAAAAGCTGATAGTATTTCTGACCAGCTTTCAATATTTTCAATTTCATACCAAGGTGAACCTGCTATGTCATATCCTTTCTCCCTGAAAAATTTGCTTGATGCATACATTTGGGAGAGCCATATATCGCTGTACCACCATATATCCATTATTATACTTTTGTCAATCCATTCATTCTCTGTTGCCTCCGCCATCCTGCCTGGCAATCCTCCGTATCTCACCTGATAATCTTCAACTCCTCCATTGTGGTATGGGGAAACCATGTCGTCCCATATCCATAATCTGCATTGAGGGTCTTTGGATGTAAGGTAATTATTTGTTCTGTTTGCCCAGTATGCTATTGCTTCTGCATTGCTGTTGAATTTTCTCATCATTCTTGAATCGCGATAAAAACCTCTTATTTCATCTGCATCAGCATTTATTATTTTTGGATGCAGATAATAAACAATTTTATCAATTGCAGGATAAATGTATTCTGTGTAAAATTCTTCTCTGGCAACGCATGGCGCAGAACTCCAGTAACTTGTGGCCCTGTAAAATAGATATGTATCATAGCTAACCATGACTTCCTCTCCCGGAGAAATGTTCCCCAACGGCAATCTTCTAATACGAAATGGGGTCAGCGAATCTGAAAATTTAATGCTTGTTGTTCCATTCAGAATTTCGTAGTCAATTCCTTCAACATATATTTTTTTGTTCACCGCATCAATAACTTTTATATCTGTATCACTTGCCCTTATAACGTTCATCAATGCTCCATTAACTCTGTAAAGTCTCACGTTATCAACCCAGAATTCTCCCTTTCCAGGAAACTGAATTCTTGAATATATAACTATTTTTTCGGTGTCTGAAGGAGTTTTTATACAGCATCCAAAATCTATCCATCCATTTGTTGACCATGTAATGTCAGATTGAACAACTCCCACTTCTCCAGAAGTATTTTTTGTATATATGGTGAGTTGAGGCCTCACATTTGTTATATTTTTGGCTTTGGCTTTGCTCAGCAAACAATAATATGAATCTGGCTCTATGCCGTCTATTTCAATTCTCAAATAACTGCTTGTACTGTTTTGAGTTGGTTCAGGAACTTCAAGTTTCATTGAATGATTCCCTGAATACGAATCATTATCAATTTTCCATATTGCTCCTGGTTTGCTTGTAACTGTCCAGTTATCTGGTATTCCATCCTCATCTGAATCAATTTCAAAATCTCCATTTGGTAATAAATTTATAAAAGGTTTTTCTGGCAGAGCAAAAGATTCATTGAAAATAAAACTTTCATTTTCAACAAACCATCCTTCATAAAATTCAAAAGAGAATGGAGCCACAGAACTTATTGAACATAATCTTGGCACTGGTTCAATAAATCTTTCTCTGGAGTATTCAAAAAATTCTTCATATGCGTCTCTCCATTGGCTCTCATTTTTGAAAAAAATTCCATTTTCAACCGTAAAAACTGTATTGAATTTTAGGCTTGCAAGCCAGTCAATGTAATCTTTTTGCTCCTGAGTAAATTCATATGCTGAACCATTCCATTCAAACCTGATTTTATATCCTTCATAAACTCCTCTCATTTTATTGTCTGGATAATCTAATATGAACACTCCCCTTACTGAATTATTATTTAAAAGCTGAATCAGAGTCTGAACTCCATAAAATATTCCATTTGGAGCATTTCCAGCTATTATTATTTCCTTAATAGAATCATTGAAAATTTCAGCGTTGTCCGTTAAATGATTCAAAAATAAAGAATAGTGATAAAATGAGATGTTTTTAATTCCAACAGAGTTCAATTTTATCACTATTCACTCAAAAAAATTTATTCTGGGTAACTCTGGTTAATAGAAAAATATAGTTTCCATTAATCAAAGCACATGGATTGGTGTTTTTTTTTTGATTTATTTATCCAGCTTCTTTCACTGGAAGAAGCAGTGGTTCATCTAATATTAAAGATGCTTTGATCTTATTCATTACTAAAAGATTGTAACATATGACCTTTAACCTCAATTCTTTCTCCTGTAAATCCTCTCTTCTAGAAAATACAACATGTCCCAATCTTTGTTTTTCAGCACCTATCACTGCCTCTATAACACTTCTTCGATGATAAGCATTGTCAAATGCATCCTTATCATCTTTCCAAAGTCTTATCATTTTATGCCAAGCTGGAGATCCTTTAGCCTTTGTGGTAGCGTTTTTCATTGGTTTGAAAAACGGTTCAATGCCATTTTCACTGATAAGATTGCAATTATATCTATTGCAGTAAGCTGTATCACTACTTATGCTTTCGTAATTACTTTCTGGTAATTTTTCTATCAAAATAGAAAAGATTGGTGAATCATGCCAATGACCTGGTGTAACTTCATGGCTAAGTATTCCCTTAAACCAGTATCCAACAATTCTATGGGATCTTTTGAATCCTTTTCGTTTGTTTTTCTTTGTTCTCACATCCAACCATGATTCATATTCATTAATGCTATAACCTGTTGCATCTACTCTTAGATGTCCTTCTGTTCTTTTATAACATTGGTGAGTTCAT
>DRIF01000134.1 GCA_011052825.1 Thermoplasmatales archaeon | reverse complement strand
TTTCATCTATAGCTACAGCCCTTCTCCATTTCTTTTTTACAATGAATAAATCTTTGCATTTATGATACCACTGCCTTACGGCTTCATATGAAAAACGCTCAAAATCTCTTAGAATTTTGCTGGTTTTTCTGTATGATACACCAGCAAAATAGATAAGGATAGCCAATGCTTTTATTTTCCAGTCCTTTCTCTTTCTTCGAAAAATTTTTCTTTCCTCAAACAATTCCACTAGGTGGTCGAGCATGTTTATCCCCTCCTTTTCACAGGATAAATTAGCTCGACCATTCATGTTCTTTTCTATTTTTTCTTAACTTGACAGTCTCCCCATTATATGTCACCCTCGCTCTGTTGGTGTGAAACTGATTTCTACTCCCCCAACAGCATTCATTCTTCCCAAAGATATCATACATACGTTGCCAAGGGAGTGTGTCCACACTTGGATTGGCGAAAGGTAGACCATAATCCCACTGATAAGGGCGAATAACCGTAATGTTGCATAATTTAATATCGCTCCAGAGATACTCACCGTCCTGAACCTGTGCTTTGCATATGATTTCAGTGTAAGAACGGTTTAACGGGTTGAATCGGTGGGGGATTTGAAAATTAGAAGCGGCGAATGTGTATTCCACGCTTGTTGGATAGGGTGGAGTATAGTAGATGATCTTTCCATGGTCTGGCCATGTCTTAGGAGAAAAGAAACCATTCTCCACGCCAACCTGCAGGTAGCGTATTCCCTCAGGATCACTGGCGATTACTAAAATCTCTATGGTATCATTATCATCCGGCCATACCTCTTGAGGTGTGCAAGAAATGTTGAGTTTAGGAGGCGTATTTGAGCCCATAACTTCAAAGCTATCAGTTGCACCATTGGATTTTCCTGATACGTCACGAACCAACACCTCTACAAAATGAATGCCCATATCAAACTGCTGTACAAAACTGAGTGTATGTGTTGTCTCACCGAGCCATTCTTCTGTATCCCACTCCTTCTCCATTATTGGGTTGGTCACGGTAAGTTTCATATATCGAAGGCCGACATCATCTGTCGCCTCAGCCACCACATTCACAATATCAGTAGGACCTGGGTCAGGTGGTGTTATAGTGATTGTTATAGAAGGTTCTTCAAAATCATCTGGTGATTCAGGAGGTTCCCATGGGGGCGGAGGTGAACCCTGATAGGTAATTTCGATCCGAGGCCACTTTGTCCAATTGAGATCAAGTCTATCATGGAAGGCAATGCTGTAATAGTGGTCAAGATCATAGGGAATGATCATTAATCCATGGTTTGCCAAACCGCCGTTCCACCAGGAGGTAAATATTCCTGTGATATTCCAAAGATACATCTGTGGATCATTGACGATTGGAATGTAGGGGCCAGATGGCGTTCCTGGTTGATTATCCCAAGTGACGACATCTTCTTCCCATGATTCTATCAAAGGCCTTATCTCCATACTTCTTATATCCCAATCAATGGGACTCATCCAAAGGATTGCTTTCTTTATGACAGCATCATCTGGAATTTCATCAAGATTGAATTTCAGAAGCGTGTAGGCACGATAAATATAGTCAACCTGAAGCTCATGAGCTACCTTCAAACATCCTTCATTCCCGTGATTCTCATTGCCTTCCATCCCCCCTAGTGAATCTATATAAGCATCGCTTTCTGCCCACACATACATATTGTAAATTCCATTTGAATCAGCACGGACAGATTGATTGCATATATTAACATTCATCCCAAAGTAAGTGAAAACGATGAAAAAGAGCAATACCACAGAAAAAATTACTACCATTTTCTTTTTCATTTTTTATCACCTCTTTTTGAGAAAAATATATTATTGTTTTCATTCCAAGTTTTATAGTGAAATATGATAGCACATATCACACATCTTAGAATACCCAACCAATATAACCTATTCATTTACAACCCCCCTTTTTATCCTATCTAAACAAGTCCTTTAATATTTTCGCCCTGTGATAGAGGAAGAAAATATGTTTTGTTAAATCTATACTCTCAAATAATATCTTCTCCCTATATTATATTATAATTCTGATATTTAACTCTTACTATGAATTTGTTGGGGTTAAATTAAAAATTATAAAATAACCAAATATAAACTCCTTTAGGCGTGAAAAGACATCTATACTCAGCCTATTAGCAAATTCCTCAAAGATTTCGAAAAGTTTAGTCACGAAGCTTTCAAGGCAATGGTATCATAAACTAGCTCGATTATTCACTAATTCTAAAAAATATAGACGTTGTATAGCAATAGATGAAACAAAGATAAAGATTGGAAATAAATGGCATTACATATGGGCAGTTATAGATATCGAAACATGGGAGATTTTGGGGATAATGGTAACGGAATGGAGAACTTCTATTGATGTAATAAAATTTGTTAGAAGTTTCTTACCTTATTGTGAAAACAAGTCACTAATAAAAATAGACAGAGCCCCTTGGTATAAATGGGCGTTACAAAGAATGGGTTTACAATATGGGTATTGTCCTAATTTACGATAGTTTATTATACTAGAACATAATATACTATTAGGTGAAAAGAATGGCTCGTCCGAGAGGAACAATTAATGTTGTTTGTCAAAATCCCAGATGTAAATATTATCTGAAAGAAAAAGGAAAGGACATCATTAAAAGTGGTAAATATTCAACAGGTCATCCAAGATATTATTGTAAACACTGTAGGACCTAATTTATGGAAACGAAAGGAACACCTCTTTACAGAAGGAGATTATCAGAAGAGGAAATAATCCAAATATGCAAGCTTCTTGTAGAAAAAAATGGAATTCGTTCCATAGAACGAATAACAGGGCATCATAGAGATACTATTGGAAGATTGTTAGAAGGCTTGGCAGAACATGCAGAGAAAATGAATGAATACCTCATAACCAATGTTGGACTCAGCCCTATGGAATGTGATGAATTGTGGTCTATGGTGAAAAAAAACAGAAGAAAGTTAAGCACAATGGCTCAGTTAAACTTGAAGAAGGTGATGCATGGATCTATACCTGTATAAAAAGAAACACATACTTTTTTGTTGCATTTAGCATAGGAAAATGGACACAAAAAACATGCAAAGACATGATAGAAAAAATATTCA
>DRIF01000133.1 GCA_011052825.1 Thermoplasmatales archaeon | reverse complement strand
TTCATTTTATTTACAAATCCCATGATAATGGTTCTGACCACTGCATCGGTAGGATTTATATACAGGGATAAATTACATTTTTTCTTTTTCATCACAGATTCTCCAAAACCTTGCGGTATCAAAAGCACTGGATGGTCGAGGGCATATTTTTCAATATCTCCATCCACCATTTTTATTTCCATTACATGGGACAGATTTTCAATGAGGGCTTCTGAAACAGGAGTATTGTCCTCATTGCATATGTAGAGAGTATAGTTCTCTCCTTCACCAGAAAAAATAGATCCGAAAATTAGTATCAGCAGGGTTGGAAAAGCAAGTGTCCAGAAAAGTCTGGCTTTATTTCTGTACCATCCCTTCAAACTAACCTCTATATCAGATAAAATTCTTCTCGCCTTCATCCTCTCAACTTCGCTCCGGTTAATTTTAAGAATACATCTTCCAAATTCGCCCTCTCTATCTCAATTCTTTCGTATCTTATTCCACCTTTCTTCAATTGGAGTATAATCGATGCTATATCTCCTTCATCATCGATTTCCATCACAGCTTCTCGAGATGATGAATATTTTATCGAGGGTAAAATCTCCTTCAAATTGCCATCAGCCCCCTTTATGATCAACTTAGTTTTGTCTCCATATCTCTCAATTAGCTTGTGGGGCTCATCCATTGCAATTATTTTTCCCCTGTGCATAATGGCGACTCTGTCCGCAAGATATTGCGCTTCCTCCATATAATGGGTGGTCAAAATTATCGTTTTTCCCCTCTTTTTAAGATTTTTTATCACCTCCCATAAACTTCTTCTCGCAGCAGGATCCAATCCGGTTGTGGGCTCGTCGAGGAAAATTAACTCCGGATCATTAACAAGAGCGATGGCGACGCCGACCCTCCTTTTTAAACCACCAGACAAGTTTTTGTACATAATTCCCTCCACTTCCTTCAATCCAATTAAATTCAACAGTTCATCAATATCAATTCTTTTTTCATAAAGACTGGAAAAATATTTTAGAGTTTCTCTAACACTCAATCTTTCAAAGGATTGAAATTTCTGTGGTAAAATTCCAATATTTTCCTTAATGTCTGTTTTGGAATCAAAAATTTTAATTTCTCCACTGGTTGGCTTTCTTATCATCTCCAGCATTTCAACTGTAGTCGTTTTACCGGCTCCATTTGGACCAAGTAAAGAAAAAATTTCTCCCTTTCTAACATTAAATGAAATGTTATTTACCGCAATAATATCTCCATATACCTTCGTTAAATTTTTTACCTCTATCACGTTCACATCGTGGTAACTTTTCGGAGTATAAAGTTTTATCTTTTGTTATTATTATGACGTGGTTTGTGGCATAAACCATAATTCTTATATTTTCTGGCGGTATTCTATTAGGGGATGAGATGCCAGAAAAGAGAAACTGGAAGGAATATAATGAACATTTAATAAGAAGAGGAGAAATTCTCTTCAGTTTAGATTTTTTGGAGAAATGGGATGAGGAAATCAAAAAGATGAATGAAGGAAAAAGAGGGAGACCATATGAATATCCGGAGAGTTTTGCCATCTTCACGAAAATATTGCATGATTGCATCCATATAAGATACAGGCAGATAGAAGGCTTTTTGAGGGCTTTATCGAAATATATTCCTATTATAAAGGCTCCATCATTCAGTCAAATAAGAAGAAGGGCAATAAAAATAGAGTTGCCTCTCTCTAAAACATTGAGAGAAAGTAACGAAGATTTCGTCATTGCCGTGGATAGTTCTGGAGTAAAGGTAGCAAACCGTGGAGAATGGATTCGGCATAAATGGAAAGTGAGAAAGGGTTGGATTAAAGTTCATGTTGCTGTTGATGTAAATACGAAAGAAGTCGTGTCAATAGAAATAACAGATGAAAGCATGGGGGATGGAAAAATGCTTCCTTCATTAGTGGAAAAGGCAGAGAGAAACAAAGGAAGAAAACCAACAAAAGCATTGGCAGATGGTTCTTATGATAGCGGGAATAATTTCAATTATTTGTCAGATAAAGGGATAGAACCTGTTATAAAAACAAGAAAAAATGCCTCTACGAGAGCAAGAGGTTCTCCTTCAAGAGCTAAAATGGTAAGAGAAAGGAAAGAACTTGGATATGAAGGATGGAGAGACAAATACAAGTATGGCAAAAGATGGATGAATGAAACAACATTTTCAAGAGCTAAAAGAGAATATGGAGAGTACGTTAGTGCAGTTAAATGGGAGAATATGGTAAATGAGATTGAATTTCAATATGCTATGCTAAATATTATGCTTAATGGAATTAATGTTTATTCCATAGCTTGAATAAACATAATTTCTGTATAATCAAAAAATAAGATTTGAAATCTCAACGTTATAGAATTGTGCCACAAATCAGCAAAACCAAAATTTATTTAAAATACAGAGAATTACACACTAATTGAAGTACAAACTGGTAGTGTTCGATATGGATGGCACCATATTGCGGGAGAGAACTATATTTAAACTTGCGGAGGAGATGGGATTTAAAGATAAGTTATTGAAAATAATGAATCAAGATGTGGAGAGTTATAAAAAGAGCGTGGAAATAGCCAGATTGTTGAAATGCACCAGCGTTTCCAGATTTATGGAAATATTTAAAAAAATACATCTGCAGGAAAATATGGAATATGTTTTGAAGAGATTGAGGGAAATGGGGATAAAAACCGCCATCATAACAAATAGCTATCAGCTTGCAGCAAACCATCTGAAGGATATACTCCATATTGATTATGCCTATTCCAACGAACTTGTAATCAAAGACGACCACATCACAGGCGATATAATCATGAATAACAAAAAACTCACCAAAAGATTT
>DRIF01000132.1 GCA_011052825.1 Thermoplasmatales archaeon | reverse complement strand
TCGATATGTAGAGTGGTATTTGTATAAATGATTCATCTGGGTCATTTGTTGTTAGTGTTATGAATGTGCTTGTTACGCCTGTTGTTAAATTGCTTGTATCAATGGAGATAGAAACATTAACTTCATTTCCAGGAGAAATGCTTCCGTTGGATGGAAAGATACTCAACCAATCAGCAGTATATGTTATCTGGAAAGTTAAATCAGTTGATGCATTTACATCATTTCCTATTATAAATGAATCATTCAGCGTAAAATTCTGCCATGTTACATAATAAAAATTCAATGGGTTTATGTAGATATCTGGATTTGAATTTACAGATGCTGTAACATTTATGCTTTTACTCATGCGGTCATTCCCAGAATAAGCTTCTGCTTTTGCTCTTGCTTCAACTGTAACATCGTAATTTCCTTCATACAGTGGATTCCATAACAGAGTTATTAATTGATAAGATCTGGATGGAACAAAAATTTCTACTTCATCTTCAACTGAACCATTTACTTCCAAACTAACTGTAACAATCTCATCAGTTAATCCAAGATTATTTATAACTGCATCTATTTCTGAAATTATGCCAACAACTCCATCATTAACATTCATGGAGGAAACTTCTATATCTGCACCAACAATAACCCTTTTACTTTTTTCATTATCGAATGTGAAATTCTCAATTACTCCAGAAATGGTTGCATTTACCGCAACATTATACCATCCTTTTGAAGGAATCCATGTGAAAGAAACATCTTGACTCGTCTGGCTTTCCATAAATGGTATTGTTATACTATCTAACTCTGTTCCATTTACTCTGAAACTTACAATAATATTTGTTTCATTTACTGAACCACTGTTCATAACTGTTGCATTTACATATAAAACTTTATTTGGAATCGCATAATCATCAACTTCTAGGCTCATTACTCCTATATTTTCTGATGCAGATATATATACTGTTGCATTGTATGGCATTTTATTGTATGCAGTTACATAAAGGTCAACTGTGCCAACAAAATCTACCGGGCTGTCAAAATAAAGAGTTGCATCTCCATTTGCATCTGTATAATTATATGCAAGCAGTTCTCCATTTCTTGATAAAGCACAGAGAGCATCTTCAATTCCAGGTGCGCTCACTGAATAGCTTAATGAACCAATAGGAATAACAGGGGAATGGACAACAGTCATATTTGAAGGCGTATCTGTTCTTATTTCTATTGACGGATCCCCAAAAAATATCCATGTATCTGTCTCAGCATATCCAGATGAGCCGTAATTGTCGTTCATGTGCATACATCCATTGTAATGAATGCCCCCAATAGTATGTTTAATGTTGTTTGCATAAGATTCAACAAGTATATCATTCATCTCATCCTGAGCATCCATTGGAGGATCCCACGCCATGCCTTTAGATGAACCAGTAGCAACAATTGCACCTGTTGGCTCTCCATTGCTATTGTCTGTTGCCCTCAGCCATGCTTCACAGAAACATTCATCATAATCATCAAATTGTCCATTATTACAGGCGACATTTATAACATATGGAAGCATATTATCATTCACAAGACTGTTGATATGAGAGTTGCTGAAACCACTTGTTCCCCATGATGTTGCGCTACCATGTCCGCAATAATTTAAAATACTCCTCCCATTGTCCAGAGCATTTGAAATCATAGTTGGGGTTGGGTTCCCACCTGCGTCTCCTCCTCCCTGAGAGCCGTCATAAAATTCATCAACATAGGTATAAGTATAGTTAAGGAGTTTTGCCCTTATATTCCTTACATGCTCATAGTCATATTCATTATCATCTCCAGGCCCCTGACTGGAGGCAACGCCCACGCCTTTATGATACCAATCCGCTCCAGCTTGAGGATTTTTTTCATATTTTATGCTTCTATTAACTTGCGTTTCAAGCTGGCTAACTGTCTGAGCAGAAAATCTTCCAATGAATAAATCTGGGTAATGGTCATTTCCAACAACATATGTATAGCTCGGATCTGACGCAGCATAGCCAGAATAATATAAACTTGGTATCTGTTGTATATCCCCCACCAGCAAAACAAAAGTCAAGCCATTTGTGTTATAATAGTTAGTGATATAATTTTTAATGTCATTTGCAGTGCTTCCCACATCAGATAAGTTCACCATTTCTGTTGGTATCCCTTTCATGTTTTTCCATGTAACAAAAGGTTTCATTGTTGAATAGAAGCTGTCATAGCATATTACGAGCATATTTCCAACTTCATCAACAGGAGTATATCTTTTCATGACCTCGCCAAAATTTATGAAATGGCGTTCATATATGCGTTTAAATTCTGAGTCAATTTTCTCCAAGTTTCTCTGCCTCTCAAATACGTTAATTTCTCCCTTGCCCATTGGATATATTTCAACAACTACTTCATTGTAAACCCTCAATTTTTTCTGACCAGCATTGTATTGAAATGGGTGAATCTCTACTACCTGCCCTCTGAAATCTCTTAAAATATATGGTTCTCTAAGTTCAGCAATGTTATTAGGATACCATTCATTTCTCTGGTATATTTCTCCAAACTCATATGGAACATCATCTGGGTTTGTATCTCTAAAAATTATTCCTTTTGATGGTTCTATCAAAATGTTTTCATAATCTGTATAATCATACTCCTTAACTCTAATTTCCATTTTTTTATCATCTGGTATTATTATACTCCTACATATTTTGGGTAGAGAAGGATATCCCTTTTTGATAATATTTGGTTCATCTTCTAAATGAACGCTGTAACATTCTTTGCCATTTATGTTTAAAGGGCGCATATCAAAATTGTTTACCTCAAATTTTATTTTTATAAAGTTGTCAGTATTCTCCATCAAAATAACCTCAACATTTTGTTTATTTCCATCATCTGCCCTGGAGTATTGCAACGTTAAAGCCAACAAAACACATATGCCCATTATCCAAATTTTATTTTTAATTTTCATTCTATCACCTCCAAATAAAAGCTTTAGCCCTCTCCATGCCATATTGATGCCTCATCAACTCCAACTAAAAATCCAGTTCCTAATGTAACAATGCGGTCTTGCGCTCCTGGCACATAAACATCAAAGTCAGCAATGCTTGCATTCCATAGCAAAACAATGCTACATCCTGCTATGTTTGTTAAAAGAGATGAGGTAGTTGTATTCTCTTCCTTAAACCATCCAAGCATGTTCCATCCAATGTATAATGGAACAGAAACGCTTTGCACTGGTATGCCAATGAATTCAACGCTTGTATCATGAGCTACAGAGACTAAATATCCTACTCCGTTTTCTATCTCAAAATTATATGGTGCTCCTGGTGCATATAAGTCAAAATCACCACTGCTTGCATTCCATCTTAAAATTATACCACACCCAGGTATCTGAGAATGAAGAGAATCTGCTGTTAGCTCTTC
>DRIF01000131.1 GCA_011052825.1 Thermoplasmatales archaeon | reverse complement strand
TTTAAATTATGCTCAAGTTTTCTACATAAATACCATCCTCTTTTGTCCCAGTCGGTCAGTATTATTATTTCCTTGTATTTTGATGCAATATAATCACATAAATTTGCTATTTCCATTCCACAATGAAGAATTAATATTTCTCCATTTATATTGAGGGAGTGCAACGCTTTAACGTCCTTTTCTCCTTCCACAATTATTGGAATTGTTTTGTTTCTTTCCCTTATTTTTTCAATTGTTTTTTCTATTTCCTCTATAGCCAGTTCCAAATCCATTTTTTATTGAGTTCAAACATTTAAACAGTTACGGCAGTTTAATAAATCCATATTTCATCATTGCCTGCGCCTGTTCCCTGGCGCTCTTTATTGTTTCCTCAGCTTTCTCATATATTTCCTGCCTGCTCATTTTCTTTCTTGCTATTCCCTGCTCTATTGCTTTTAGAGCAACTTGGGTTGCTTCATATGGAAAAACTTCCCAGTCGTCCATTGTTGGAACTATATAATCCTCTCTCAATCCTTTTCTTTCTGCTACTTCCGCTATGGCATAAGCTGCTGCAATATGCATTTCATCAGTTATTGTCTTTGCCATAACATCAAGAGTTCCTCTGAATATTCCTGGGAAACCAAGGCTGTTATTTACCTGATTTGGAAAATCGCTTCTTCCTGTTCCAAAAACTTTAACTCCTGCTTCCTTTGCTTCCCATGGCCATATTTCAGGTACGGGATTTGCCTCAGCAAACATTACAGCAGGATGATTCATTTTTTCAACCCATTCTTTTTTAATTGTTCCTGGTCCAGGTTTTGAAGCTGCTATGCAAACATCAGTATCTCTTATTGCTTCTGCCATATCTCCTTCTCTTCCTTCTCCATTTGTTTCCATTGCAATCTTATATTTATAAGGATTTTTCTCCTTCAGAGTTTCAATATCAGCCCTGTTTGGATGTAAAATTCCTTTTGAATCAACTGCTATTATATTGCGTGGAGGGACGCCCGCCTTAATTAAAGTTCTTATCAGACATATGTTTGCAGCTCCAGCTCCAATTATTGAAAACAATACCTCATTCAATTTCTTCCCAACTATCTTAAGCCCGTTTATAACTCCAGCGAGAGTTATTGCTGCTGTTCCCTGCTGGTCATCATGCCATACAGGTATGTCAAGCTCTTCTCTTAATCTGTCTAAAATGTAGAAGCATTTTGGAGATGAAATATCTTCAAGGTTTATCCCTCCAAAAGTTGGGGAAGCCCATTTTACCGCCTGAATGAATTCATCTGGGTCTTTGGTATCAATCATTAGCGGAAATGCATCCACCCCTCCAAGATATTTGAAAAGCAGAGCTTTGCCCTCCATTACAGGCAACCCTGCAAGAGGACCAATGTCTCCCAAACCAAGAACTCTTGTCCCATCGCTGGCAACAGCAACAAAATTTGCTTTATTTGTATGTTCAAAAACCTTCTCTGGGTCTTTTGCTATATCTCTGCATGGTTCAGCAACACCAGGAGTATACCATATTCCAAAATCATTGAAATCCCTAATGGCACATTTCGGAGTTACCTGCACCTTACCCCTATAAAAAGGATGCAGTTTCATTGCATCCTGTGCAGGTTTTTTTGCTTTTTCCAATAACTCTTCAACAGTTACTTTTTTCTCCATTAATTCACCAGTGGTGTAATTAAAAACATAAGTTAAATCTTTCCATTAAAATTTCGAAAACACAAAAAGAAAGAATAAGTAAAGGGCGTTTTTACACCTTCTTGGCAATATTTATTTCACTCTATACCTTTAAGCCAATTTTTTATAACTTCATCATCCCCCATTAATTGAGATGCTTTCTCATAAAACATTTTTTCTTTTTCTGATTCGCTGGCTGTATCTATTGTATTTATAAGAGAGTTTATAAATTCTCTAAATCTCGGAGTATAATGCTTTTGTAAATTTTTCCATACTTCCTTAAAATAGGACGTCCTGCAAAGGTCATAAAACCAGGGCATCCAACTTCCAAATATTACAGGTTCTATATCTCCAGATAACCTTAGATTAAATTGTATTTCAAATAAGTTTAGCAAACAAGCTGTATACTCTAAAAGACGCTCTTTTTCAATATCAGAAATGTCTTTTTCAATTTTGGCATCATAAATCTTTTCTATCTCGGGATGATCAATTGCTATTTTAAATAATTCTATACTGGATAATTCCAATTTTGTATAAATATCTTGTTTTCTTACTTTATTGCTCCTCTGAAATTCCTTATATGTAATCCATAAGGAAATCACCAGGACAATTATGGTTATGAGTTGGGTGATAGAGATTGCATTTTTCATTATATATTGAAATAAAGTTAATGCCTCCATTTTTATCCCCCTATAATAACACCAAATTCAATAATGAGTAAATTTATTTTTTTATTTTCATATTTGGTTAACTCTCTAAACATTTTTTCTAAATCCTATGCGGGTATAAAATTTTTTATCACATAAAAATTTTATGAATATTTGATATTCCTAACATTTCGTGATATTTTTAAACCCCTTTTCATTTTCTTTTTGGGATGAGAATGAAATGCCCATATTGTGGTGGAGAAGATATAGTAAAGGCTGGAAAAAGATACAATAAATATGTAGAAAAACAGTTATACAGATGTAATTCTTGTAGGAGAAGGTTTGTCGAAAGAGACGGTTTTGAACATATGAGCTATCCAAAAGAAATTATTCTTAAAACTCTTCATTTATATGCAGAAGGC
>DRIF01000130.1 GCA_011052825.1 Thermoplasmatales archaeon | reverse complement strand
TTCTTCGCCTTTTATACGGAATAAAAATAAAGGATTCTCAGTCAGGAATGTGGATTATAAAGAAAGAAGCTCTAAAAAAGATAAAACCACTTGAGGAATTTCATGATGGGATGCCATTTTCAGAAGAAATAAAAATTGAAATGTTTATAAATAAAAAAATAAAATCAAAAGAAATTCCATCATGTTTGTACAGGAGAAAAGGCATGGCTAAGTTGCAATCTTGGAAGGATGGATGGAGAAATTTGAAATTTTTGATTAAGTACAGGGTGAGTAGATAAAATGGATCCTTTTATGATTTTATGGATTTTTTTGATTGGAATTTTTGTTGGATTCATGGCAGGAATTGTAATCATATACAGGAAAGTTGCAGTTCCATTGAAAAGAGAGAAAATGGAAATAGAAACAAAGAAAAGAAGCTTATCAGCTTTATATGGAAAGATAACCGAACAGTTCGCTCCTTTCATGAAAGATTATCCATATGATTCCAAAAAATTTCGTTTCATAGGTTCTCCGATAGATGGTGTGCAGTTTGAGGATGATAAAATAATATTTGTTGAATTTAAGTCTGCAGGAAGCAAATTAACCCCTGAACAGCTTAAAATAAAAAAAATGGTTGAAGGTAAAAAAGTGGAATGGTTCAGCTTTGAGATAAAATGGGAGTAGATTTAAAACCAATTGTAAAGGGAAGGAAAATAAATTTAAATGAGCTAAATGGCAAAATTATTGCAATAGATGCATATAATACACTTCATCAATTTCTTTCAATAATACGTCAGAGAGACGGAACTCCTTTAAAAGATTCAATGGGAAGAATAACATCTCATCTCTCTGGCATACTTTACAGGACAGCAAATTTGGTTGAGTATGGTATAAAACCTGTATATGTGTTTGATGGGAAGCCACATCCCCTCAAATTAAAAACGCTAGAAAAGAGAAAGGAGTTGAAGGAAATAGCTGAAAAAGAATGGATTTCTGCTCTCGAAAGAGGAGATATGGAAGAAGCTTTAAAAAAAGCGAAAAGAACAAGCAGAGTTGATGCTGAAAAAGTTGAAGAATCAAAAAAACTTCTTAATGCTCTTGGCATACCTTATGTTGATGCCAAAGGCGAGGGGGAGGCGCAGGCGGCGTTTATGAATGCCAGAGGAGATGTTGATGCGGTTGCCTCGCAAGATTTTGATTCCTTGCTTTTTGGCACCCCTGTTTTGATAAAAAATCTGGCTATAACTGGAAGAAGAAAACTTCCTGATAAGCAGGTATGGATAGAGGTTTCCCCCGAAGAGATTGAACTGGCAAGAATACTTGAAGAAAATGAGATTACTTTGGAAGAACTGGTTGATGTTGGTATTTTGATAGGAACAGATTTTAATGAAGGCATAAAAGGGATAGGACCAAAAAAGGCAATAAACTTAATAAAAAAATATGGTAGCATAGATAATTTAATAAAAAATGGGAAGATTGAAAAAATAGAGAATTACGAAGAAGTTAGAAAAATTTTTCTCCAGCCAGAAGTGAATAAAGATTATGAGATAAAATGGGATGAAGTAGATGAGAAAGAGGTAATAGATTTTTTGTGCAATGAACACCAATTTAGTGAGAACAGAGTTAAAAATGCTATTGAGAAGTATAAAAAATTTGCAAAAATTTTTAGGCAAAGAAGTTTATTTGACTTTAAATGAAAAAAATACATTTGATTTTTATAATTTTAGCAGTTGCAATTCTTGTTGCAATAACATTTAATGTTTATGAAGAGGTAAAAGCAATAAAAAATGCAAAAATTGAGATATATGATGTTAAGGTGGAAAAATTAATTCCAAATATTGTTTTAAACTTGAGCATAAAAATAATAAATGGTGAAAATAGAGGAATAGACGATTTGACAGGAAATTTCAATATTTATATAATAAATTTTTCAATTGGTGAACTAAAATTTCATGAAACAGATATTCCTCCGCATTCATTCACAAATATCAATGTTATGCTCACGTTATATTACAATGAAATTGCAAAAAGCATAATTTATGCAATTGAAAAAATGGATTTTAAATTGAGTTTGAAAGGAAATGTAAGGGGAAAAATATTTTTTGGACTGCTTAGTTATAAAAATCCAGTTGAAGCATCTTACCAATATGTTTAAAATAGGTTGCTATATAACTTTTTATGGCTATAAAATTTGAGGATTTACCTCCACAGGTACAGAATCAGTTGAAACAACTTCAGCAGTTGCAACAGCAGTTAGAAATGACGGTTCAGCAAAAATTACAGATTGAAATTAAATTAAGAGAAACAGAAAATGCTCTAGAAGAACTCAGCAAAATGGAGGGAAATGAAGCAGTTTATAAAAGCGTTGGTAATTTAATAATAAAGGCAAATAAAGAAAATTTAATTAAAGAGTTAAAAGAAGATAAAGAAACAACAGAGATAAGGAAAAAAACTATAGAAGAGCAGGAGAAAAGATTAAAGGAGAAGATAGAGGAATTGCAGAATAAATTGCAGGAAGCTCTCAGCAAATAATCATTCTATTACAATTGAAGCATATCCAACGCATTTGATACCAGGTTCAACATCATATGAAGTGGCATATTTTAATAATCTGGCTTTACTTGCCTTTCCTTTTAACGCTTCCAGCATTGTTGCCACCGCCATATGCCCGCACATTGTTATGTTATGTTCCATAACTTTTTTTAACAGCCCAATTCCATCTATCTTCAGAATTTCCTTTATCGCCATCATATCCTTTTCCTCTGCATATTTTTTTATTTCCTCAGGTGTTGAAAAGGCGAAAGCATCAAGATGAGAAAAGTCAGTGCTTGCTATGAATACTGCATCTTCAACTTCTGACAGAATTTTTCCTGCCTCCTTTATATCATCTAAGGTTGGATACCCAAGACATATTGGAATGAATTTGAAATCATTGCTCAAAAACTGTAGAAAAGGGAGCTGAACTTCAATTGAATGCTCTATTTGATGGGCATATTTATTATCCTTAATCACTCCTCTGCAATATTTTTTCGCATCTTCTGATATTGTAACATTACCTAAGGGAGTTTCCCATTCTCCATCTATCATTATTGATACTCCTCCATACCCTGCATGATTTGGGCCGATTATTATAAACTTATCTGGGAATCCATCTTTCGCAATTTCATTGTATGCATATGATGCAACATAACCAGAATAATAATATCCAGCGTGTGGGACAACAACCCCTTTAATTTTTCCTCTCCCTTTTTTAACTTCTGGTATCTTCCCAACTCCCTTCAAAAAGCACTGTTTTATTTCTTCAGCCAAAAGCTCTCTATCTCTTTCATAAAATGTTCCTGCAACAACTGGTTTCCTCAACATAATTCTAAAACAACTTGATTTTAAAAATGTTGTTTTAAAATTTATTTTCTTGAATATTTTCCCATCAGTTCAGCTTCCTCTATAACATGCCCTTTCATGAGCTTCAGCAAACCTTTCTTTTTGAGAGGTTGCTGAATATTGATTTTTATATCAAGAGCATATGCTTTAAAATAGTAGCGATGTGGTTTTTTGCCTGGTGGACATGGGCCACCATATCCAAATTTATTCCAGCTATTTTTACCCTGTTTTATTCCGCTTTCAACCTCCTCCTTTTTTGGTATATTTTCTTTCAGCCCTCCAATCTCTGGAGGAATGTTATAAATAATCCAGTGAATCCATTTGATTAGAGGGGCATCTGGGTCTTCGCATATTATGGCGATGCTTTTTGCATCGGGAGAAACATCTCTCCATTTTAGAGGAGGTGATATGTCTTCTCCATCACAAGTGTATTTCACTGGTATATCATCTCCTTCTTTAAATGCTGGGCTTTCTATTATCATAATTGAATAAAGTACATAAGTTTATGAAATTTTTTAAAATTCAAGAGGAACGAAGGGGGTGGAGGCAAAAAGTAAGGAAACAGGAGGGCAAAAAGTCCCCCGTTCCTCTTTCATCTTGTTTTTAAATTTGCATCTATTTATAAGTCATATAGTTCATTAATCGAAATTTTTAATTCAATCATCGAACTGTGGTGCAGTAGAAACATTATTTAAAAACTACTTCATTATTACCATGAAAGGAAAAGTTATACACATAAAAGAAAATAGTTTTTTGGGTTTAATTGAAAACCATTCAATTATTTTTGATGAAGGTAAAAATTCACTTTCTCCAATGCAAACACTGCTCCTTTCTCTTGCTGGATGCACTGCAATGGATGTTTGGAATATAATGTTGAAGAAAAGACAGAAATTGAAAAATCTTGAAATAGAAATAGAAGGTAAAAGGAGAGATAGCTACCCGAGAGTATTTACAGAAATTATTTTAAAATATATTTTTGAGGGAGACGCTGATGAAAAAGCATGTGAACAGTCTATAAAACTTTCAATGGAGAAATATTGCTCAATTTCAAGCATGCTAAAAAATACAGCCAAAATTAAGACCTGTTTTGAAATTATATAAATTCCTCAAAATTTTTTACGGCTTCCTTCATTTCTGAATACCATTTCTCGATACATTTATTAATCCAGTTTTTTAATTCTTCAGGAGAAAGAGATTTATAAACGTAATAATAACCACCGCCCTCCTTTATAGTTTTTCTATATCTTTTGACTATGCCACATTCAATTAACTTTTGCAATATTCTCTGAACTGTGCTTCTATCCTTTCCAATTATCTTACCTAATTCATCTACTCTGTATTCTTCATCAATCATTTTTTTGTATATTTCAAGTTCATTATTTCCGATATTAAAGAGACATTTGAATATGTCAGAACATTCCATATATTCTAATGCATTACTTATATAAAACGGTTGTGCAAAAATTATGCAAAAACGTTATATATCCCTTTTTCATACAAACTTATGAGCGAGATAGATAAAATAAAACAGAGGATGCTTGAAAAAATGATGAATAGAAAAGTTGAGATGCCAAATAAGCCATTAAAAGCAACAGATGAAAATTTTGACGAAATTATTTCTAAATATAAGATGGTTGTAGTTGATTTTTGGGCACCATGGTGTGGTCCATGCAGAATGGTAGCTCCAGTTATTGAAAAACTTGCAAAGGAAATGAAAGATGAAGTTGTTTTTGCAAAGTTGAATACTGATGAAAATAATAAGATAGCGATGAGATATAGAATAATGAGTATACCAACTCTAATTATTTTCAAAGATGGGAAGATGGCGGATAGATTGGTTGGGGCTTTGCCTGCAGATATGTTGAGAGATTGGATAGAGAGGCATATATGAAAAAAATAGCTTTTTTTATAATTGCATCTATCATTTTTGCAGGGTGTAGTGATAAGGAAGGCATTACAACAGGGAGTATAGAATGGAAGAATTATGAGGAGGGAATGAATCTTGCTTCCGACAATGAAAAGCCAGTAATAATAGACTTTTATGCAGATTGGTGTGAGCCGTGTAAAAAGATGGAGGAACAACTTTATACAGATGAGGATGTAGTAGAGAAAGCAAATAATTTTATAATGATAAAAGTTAATGCAGATGAAAACAGAAATTTGGCAATTAGTTATGGAATTCAGTATTTGCCAACTGTTATATTTTTGAAAAATGGAAGCGAGCTTTTTAGAATAACTGGATATGATTATACAAAACCAGAAGTTTCAATACAAAATTTCCTCCATGCAATGGACCAAGCAATTAAAGGAGAAGAAATGAAAGAAGATTTTTCATTTTTAACCTTAGATGGAAAAAAACATAATTTGAGTGATTACAGGGGGAAGATTGTTGTTGTTGATTTTATGGCGACATGGTGTTATCCATGCAAAATGGAAATGCAAGAACTTGAAAAAGTTTTGAATAATTATGGAGAAGATATTACAATAATATCAATATCTGTTGATTCAAATGATGATGCTGATAAAATAAAAAATACATTTAGCTCATATGTTAATAAATGGATTTTTGGTATGGATAAATATGGTGTCCAGCAGAAATATATGATAACTTCTGTTCCAACAATCTATATATTCGATCAGGAAGGTGAAATAGCATATCATCATAAAGGACTAACATATGCAAATGAATTAATCAATGAAATTGATAAAATTATTTAAGTAATTCACAAAAATTAAATAAAAATTATAAAAGGGGAAGAGGTTAGCTCAGTCCTAATATGAAAGGTCCAAGCATGAATCCGCTTGCTGTTTTTGATGCCCCACCTGCAGTTACAGTTACTGTTACAGGTCCAATTCCAAGAACAAGTCCAGAACTTACTGTTGTGCTTGATCCTGCTGGCAATGATGCTATGGTTCCTTCTGCATGTCCCTTTAGAACTATTCCTCCTGTTATATCAATGCTCCACTGTACATTGCTTGCATCTCCAGTTCCAATGTTTGAAATAGTTGCTTTTACGCCAAAGCCCCCAGAAATTGCAATATCTATAACTGGTGCTTTACCAACTATATCAAAGAGTATGTCGTAGTTTCCAGTTGATGTATCTGTCCAGAGTGCATATGAAGCTGCAACATCCAAACATCCATATTGTCCCACTGCTGTTGAAGGATTATCATTTACTTGGTCTGGTGGACTCCAGCTCTGTGCAGAATCCACTGTTTTTGTTGCATAAACATTGTTATCTTTTACAAATACAATGATAGCTTCTTTATCATCAATTGCGGTTAGTGCAGGAAATCTTTCACTTTCTCCAGTTGTTGAAGTTACATATAATCCTTCCCATGATTGCCAGTTTGATGGGTTGGTTGTTGTCCAGCATACAATATCACTGCTTCCGTCTGGCATCTTCATCTCAGTTGCAACATAAACTCTTCCATTGCTTGCCTCTACGTAAGGATGTGTGCAGTTGTAGAATAAAACTCCTTCCCAGGAACCCTGCCACCAGTCCTCGCTTGATGTTACTCTTCTTGTCAAAACATATGTTCCATATACAGATGGGTCGCTCTCACTTACAAAATCTGCAACCATGTAAAACTGTCCATTTGACTGATCAATATCAGTTGAAATATTGAAAACATCAAAATCCATGTCATAGAAGAAAATTATTGTAACATATCCCTCTTCTGTATCAAACTGGAACATGAAAGTATTATCTTCTTCATAACCAGAATATTCATTATCTCCAGTAAACCCAACTATTCCCCAGAATGCAGGCGTTGGTGGATTTGATGTTTCATAGCATCCAACATCAGAACTGGTAAATGGTGCCCCTATACCATAATTTTCACCCCATGGAACAGTGAAATATACCCATCCATATTCTCCCGCTTCAGGATCGGTTATATCTGGAAATTCTGCAAAATAGGCATATCCGAAAGCTTCCCATGGGTCAGCCGTCCATGTTCCATATACAGTTTTTCCTCCGTAGAAGTCAAGGCGTGGCTGTGTTGGGTCGCCATCAACTTCAAAGTAGTAGGCTTCTCCCCAGGTAGAGCCAACGTCATATGAAGCTGATATTCCTATATCGTATTCACTTATGTCTGTTTCTATTTCATAAATGGAAAGTATGTTTCCACTTCCATCTGTTGCTATGGCTGGATTCTGGTCAACTCCTTCATTTACAGTAACCTGTGTATCCAAAGGCATTGGTTTGAAGCTTACTTTTTTAGCCACAGGTTTTGCAGATAATGCTACTGGAGCAGGTTGAAGATTTGCTGGTTTTACAAGAGTATTCACTTCATTCAGCTTTTTTATTTCAGTGTTAACTGCCTTCATATGCAGATTTGTGGCATTCACTATTAGCATTACCCCAACTAATATAACCCCTACTACCAATATTTTTCCCTTCATTGTTAGCCTCCAAATGTAATAGACAAGAGAATATAAATATGTTTTGTATGCTTGTCAGAGAATCTTTTTCGCATAAATGTTTTTCTCTGGATTTTCTTTCAATTTTATAATGTTTGAAAATCAAAATTCTTCAAATATTGATTTATATTCTGGAACAACATCCTGAACAAATTTTTTCATTCCTTCTCTTGTTTTATAATGACTCATCATTTCTTTCAATACTTTAAATGGAATTGTTGCTATATCCACACCCAATTCGGCAGATTTTCTCACCTGAAAAGAATTTCTTATGCTGGCTGCTATTATTTTTGTTTTGAAATTGTATGAACGATAAATCTTTATTATGCTTTCCAAAAGTTCTATTCCGTCATAAATTCCATCATCACAATATTCTACTGAAACCAGTTTTTTATATAATCTATCAATTTCATTTTCATTGTAACTTCTCTT
>DRIF01000129.1 GCA_011052825.1 Thermoplasmatales archaeon | reverse complement strand
AAGTTCTTTGCTTGTTATATTCTTCGTAACCCTGCTTAAAAATTTCATCTACTTTCTTATCCCTTGACAACCATTTTATCAGGTTTATTCCTTGCATAAATGTATGCTACTCCATATGATAAACATTTCTATTACTTTTTAACAGATAATTCTGGAAAAGTCTGCTCTATATAATCACATATATTCTGGTTTTCTATTGCACAAAGGATGGAATTTAATTACACTGCCAGTGGAAAATAATTACACTGCTTCATCATTATTCAATGATATACAAGGATGTGGCATCATTTTATCATGGAATTCAAGCGTGCAGGATTTCATTATTTATGTTCCTGGCTCTCCTTATGATTTTGCCATTGAAAATGGACACGGTTATTTCATTGGAATGAGTCATGATTCAATATTTTCTTTGATTGGCAATCCAGTAGAAAATGTTTCAGTTCCATTATACATTGGATGGAATATTCTTGGATGGTTTAAGGAAGAGGAGACAACAGCAAGTAGCATATATGAAAATATAACTGGATGCACAATAGTCTTAAAATGGAATAATAGCAAAAATGGCTTCGACTTATATGTTCCTGGAGCACCAAATAACTTTATCATAAGAAGAGGAGATGGTTTCCTTGTAGCTGTAACAGAAGAAAGCATATGGCATGGTGAGGGCTAGTCATCTATCTTTTTTCCTCCAAATCTTTCCCATTCACTTATCAAACAACCGCAGTATTGCTGTCTGTAAAGAGAATAAAGTTTCGTTATTGCCTTCCCTTCATTAAATCCTTCACGGAAATCTTCATAGTAAAATTTAATCCCATATTTTTTTGATAATTCTTCTCCAATTTTTTTTATTCCCTCATGATATTGATAAGTAGAAACAAGTAAAGTTGTTGTGAAGGCATCAAAATTTTCTTTTCTTGCATATTCAGCAGTTTTTTTCATTCTGTAATAATAGCAATTTAAACACCTATCTGGTTTCTCAGTATTTTTCAACTGCATTTTGAGATATTCTATAAAATCATAACTTTCATATACTATTTTCACATTTTCCAGTTTGGAATATTTTTTTAGAGCATCTCTCCTTGCCTTATATTCCATATATGGATGAATATTTGGATTATACCAGTAACCAGTTATATCATGTCCTTCCTCACTTAACCTTTTATGCACATATGCAAAGCATGGTGCACAGCAGACATGAACCAAAATTTTCATTCTTTTTCCTTTGACCACATTTCCATCTTCTTTTTGTATTCCATTGTCCTGAGCTCAACCCTCCTTATCTTTCCGCTTATTGTTTTTGGCAAACTCTCAACAAACTCTATCTCTCTCGGGTATTTATATGGAGCGGTCTGCTGTTTCACAAATTCCTGCAATTCCTTTATCAATTTTTCATCCCCTTTATAACTCTTTGCCAGAACAACAAATGCCTTTACTATATTCCCCCTTATCTTATCTGGAGACGCAACAACAGCCGCTTCAACAACCGCAGGATGTTTCACTAGGGCATCTTCAACTTCAAATGGTCCAATTCTGTATCCAGATGCTTTTATTACATCATCTGCTCTTCCCTCAAACCATATGTATCCATCTTTATCCATTCTTGCAAGGTCTCCTGTCAAATAAAGTCCATTTACAGTTAATTCTTCAAGCTTTTTTCCATTCCAGTATCCTGAAAACAAACCTGGATGATTTGCTGGAACAGCTATCTGCCCAACTTGTCCAATCTCAACAGGATTTCCATCTTCATCAACCAGCTTAATATCTGCTCCTGGCATTGGTTTTCCCATTGAGCCTGGCTTAATTTTTATTCCATCATAGTTGCATATCAAACCGCTTGTTTCTGTCTGCCCATATCCATCATATATTTTCACTCCATATGCTTTATAAAATCTTTCTATAACCTCTCTATTCAACGCTTCGCCTGCGCTCAAAAACTTTTTCATATCGCCCAAATCATAACTCTCCAAATCTTCTTGAGCCCATAACCTATATTCTGTTGGAGTTGCACACAATCTATTCACTCTGTATTTCTCCATCAATTCAAGGAATTTTGATGGGTTAAATCTTCCATTATAAATGAGTTGAGAAGCTCCTATTGCCAAAGCAACACCTATTGGACTCCAGAACCATTTAGCCCATCCAGGACTTGTTGTTGCCCACAAAAGTTCATATGGTTTTGCATTCCACCAGTAAACAGCATTTGTTTTTGATAGCGCATAAATCCATCTGTGATTTCTTATAACTCCCTTTGGATCTCCTGTTGTTCCTGAAGTATAGTTTATTGTCATTATATCTGAAGATTTTATTTTTTCCTTTTCCAGATTTCTGGAATGTTTTGGAACCTCTTTTTCATAACTAATCCATCCATCTTTCTCCTCTCCAACAACAACGTAGTTTTCGACAGGAATTTTATCTCTCACCTTATCAATTTCTTCTGTTGATTCATAAGATGCTACTATTGTTTTTGCATTGCAATTTTTTGCTCTGTATTCAATATCCTTTGCCCTCAGCATATCAGGGCATGGAACAACTATTCCTCCTATTTTAAAACTCCCTATCTGACTCACAAAAACTTCAGGAACACGTGGCAAAACCACCATGATTCTATCTCCTTTTTTCATTCCTATTTCTCTTAAAAAATTTCCAAATCTGTTTGATTCATCTCTCAATTCCCAGTAGGTGATTTTCTTTCTTCCTCCGCTTTTATCCTCCCAGTAAACTGCTACTTTACTTCTATCATTTGCATGTTCATCAACTACATCTGCAATTGAGTAATATTCTGGAACATTCCATTTAAAATTTTTTACCCATTCCTCATACTTATCTGTCATGTTGTTGGAATAAATTTTTAATTATTAACAATTTCGATGCAAGTTACAAAAATTTGATTAACCCAAATTCATTTTCTCCCATGAACAATCTTATTTATATGGATACCATAGAGGGAAACTATGTCAAAGAATTTGACGCAAAAGTTATAAAAAATGGAGAAAATTATGTAATTCTTGACAAAACAGTTTTTTATCCCGAAGGTGGAGGACAACCTTCAGACAAAGGTTATTTAATTTGGGAAAACAAAAAATTTGAGGTTTTAAAAGTAATAAAAAAGGGAGATGCGAAACATTTACTAAAAGAAGGAATTATACTTGCTGGAAAAAAAGTTCATGGAATGATTGACTGGGATTTGAGATATGCACATATGAAAATGCATACCGCCCAGCATATAATATCTGCAGTTGTATTTAATGAATATAATGCACGCACAGTTGGAAATCAAATTCACAAAGATTATTCAAGAGTTGACTTTTATCCTGTAAATTTTTCAGACGAAGACATAAAATTTATTGAAGAGAGATGCAATGAAATAATTAAAAGCAATGCTCCTGTTAAAATATATAAGGAGAGGAGAGACAACCTTGAAAAAAAATTTGATAACCATAGATGGAATTTTGATCTGCTTCCAAAATCAGTTAAAATTTTGAGAATGGTTGAGATAGAAAATTTTGATATATGTCCTTGTGCTGGAACTCATGTAAAAAATACTAAGGAGTTACCACCAATTAAAATTATTGGAAAGGAAAATAAAGGCAAAGACAAGTGCAGGTTGATTTACTCTTTTAAGGCGACCAATCCACAATTTTAAATAGCAAAGGATGTTTTTCACTAAAATGGAATTTGATGAATTTATTGAGATGGAGAATATAGTGCCAAATAAAATTATAAAGAGGGATTATCAAATAAATATTTTTAATTCAATAAAAAATAAAAATTCACTTGTTGTTTTACCTACAGGTCTTGGAAAAACAATTATTGCAATAATGATGGTAGCATATAAATCAAGAAGTGGGAAAATTATTTTTTTAGCCCCAACAAAACCATTATGTGAACAGCACTATAATTCTTTAAAAGAGTTGACAACCTTGGAGGGAATTTTTTTGATAACAGGAGAAAAGACAAAGAAAGATAAAAGAAAGGATATTTACAAAAAAGCAAATATAATTGTCGCAACACCTCAGACAATTGAAAATGATATTGATATAATTGATTTTGAAAACTACAGCCTTGTAATTTTTGATGAAGCTCACAGGACTGTTGGAAATTATGCTTATGTTTCCATAGCAAGAAAATGCGTTGGATATGGAATATGTATTCTTGGGCTTACTGCTTCTCCTGGAAGCGACTATTCCCGTCTCAAGGAAGTTATAGAGAATCTTGGAATAGAAAATATTGAAGTTAGAACAGAAGATGACAGAGATGTCAAACCTTATATTCCCGAGAGAAAAATCAGATGGAAAATAATAGATATGCCTGTAGAGATAAAATCCATTGTTGTAAAAATAGATGAGATAATAAAGGATTTTTTGATTGAACTGAATAAATATTATAAAATCTCCGCCTCCCCAAGAAGAATAACAAAAAAAATGCTTCTGGAATTGCAAAATAGATTTCATCTTAGAGCTGAAAAGGAGAAGGGAAGTATATATAATGCAATAAGTACAGTTTCTGCATTAATCAAAATATATCATTTAAAGGAGATGTTAACAAGTCAGGGAATAGAATCTGCAAAAATCTACATAAAAAAAATTGAAGAAGACAAATCAAAAGCTGGAAAAAAGATAAGGAAAAATCCCAAGTATATCAGAGTAAAAAATGAAATTCTGAATATAAAGCCAGTGAATCAGAAACTTGAACTTACAAAAAGAATATTGATGAAACATTTTTCTGAAAAAGAAAATGCGAGGGTAATAATATTTGCAGAATACAGAGATACAATAGATGCAATAATAAACGAAATAAATAAAATTAAAGGGATAAGAGCATCAAAATTTATTGGTCAGGCAAAAGGTAGCGGAAACGGCATGAGCCAGGATGAGCAGAAAAAAATCATAAAGTTGTTTAAAGATGGCTTTTATAATGTTTTAGTTTCAACGAGTATAGGAGAAGAGGGGATAGATATTCCTGCAACAAGCATGGTTTTGTTTTATGAGCCTGTTCCCTCTGCCATCCGCCATATTCAGAGGAGAGGAAGAACTGCAAGAGGTGGTTTGCCTGGAGAGGTTTATATTTTGATAATGCGCGGATCAAGAGACGAGGCATATTACTGGAGTAGTAAAAGGAAGGAGAAAAAAATGCTCCTTCAGATAAAAAAACTCAAAGACATGATTGAAAAGGTTGCTCTAAAAAGAGAGGAAAGGAACGAAAAAATTGAAGAGAAGAGGAGGATATCTGGGCAGTCCACTCTTGATACATGGATTTAATTGCAAAAAATTTAATAGAAAAATTATTTAACAGTATGAAAAATTTGTTTTTATTCTGGCTATTCTCATATTTGCCACTCCTTCTTATCTTTCAAACGAAATAGTTGTTGAAAATGGAGAAAGTATACAAGAAGCCATTGATTCTGCAATGGAAGGAGACGTTATTATAGTAAATGAGGGGGTTTATCATGAAAATTTGGTTATAAATAAAAGCATATCTCTTAGAGGAAATGGAAGAGTCATAATAGATGGCGGAGGCGAAACAGTTGTCACTATAAAAAAAGAAGGAGTGAAAATAGAAAATATTTATTTCACAAATTCAAATAATTTTATACTCTATGCTAATAACTCATTAATTAAAAATTGCACATTTTATTGTGGGAAATATGGTATTATTTCATATGATTCAATAATTCAAAATTGCACATTTTACAAATGTGGAAGGGGAATTTTGCTTATAAAAGATAATATGATTCAGAAATGTCACATTTTTAAATGTGGCATAGGAATAGAGATTAATGGAAAAGGAAATGAAATAAAAAATTCTTCCATACATACATGCGGTGTTGGAATATATATGGAAAATTCAACAAACAATTTTGTAGAAAAAAGCAGTATATACAAAAACAATAACAATGAGGGAGGAATATTTTTGCTCAATTCTTCGTATAATGTTATAAAGAAATGCAACATCAGCTATGGAAGTTTTGGAATAAGAATTATGGAAAGTTCTCATAATTCAATAATTTCAAACAGAATATTCAAAAATAGATATGGATTGAAAATGGAATATTGCGAGGAAAATGAAGTAAAGAGATGCATTATAACGGAAAATAGATTTGGCCTAACTGTTGAAAACTGCAAAAATATTCTCCTATGTGAATCCTCCGCTCAATATTAATTGCTAATCATCTTATATTTTTTGCGTTCTCCTATCCGAGGTTTACCCCTCTTTATGGCTTTCGTTTAGCATTCTCAATCTAAAAGTCGTGGTTTATCCCACAGAAAATTTTCGAGATTTGACTGGAAATGGTTTGAATTCTTCCTTATTTATCAACATTTGATATATTACACGAAGCATTTTACTTGCTGTTGCAACAACTGCAATTTTCTTTCCTCTTCTTGCCGCAATTCTTTTATAAAATCTCGTTAAATGAGTATCATATTTTATATGAATATGAACACATTGAATCAATATCCATCGAAGCCATTTATTGCCCTGCTTTATTATATGCCCATGATATGTTTTATTTCCAGATTGATAAGTTGATGGAACTAAGCCCGCATATGCACATAGCTTGTGCGAATCAGGAAATCTCTTTACATCTCCAATCTCCGCCAGTATAAACATTGCCGAATAGTAATTTATACCAGGTATTGTCATCAATAACATAGCATCCTCGTTTTCTTTTGCCTTTTCTTTTATTTCAAGTGATATTTCCTTTATTTTTTCATTCAGCAATTCCATTACATCAAGGTATCTATTAACGCTTTT
>DRIF01000128.1 GCA_011052825.1 Thermoplasmatales archaeon | reverse complement strand
ATAAAAGAATTGCAGCAAGAAGGGGAAAGAAAATTGCAGTTGTTGCAACAGCAAGTAAAATGCTTCGTGTAATATATCAAATGTTGATAAATAAGGAAGAATTCAAACCATTTCCAGTCAAATCTCGAAAATTTTCTGTGGGATAAACCACGACTTTTAGATTGAGAATGCTAAACGAAAGCCATAAAGAGGGGTAAACCTCGGATAGGAGAACGCAAAAAATATAAGATGATTAGCAATTAATATTGAGCGGAGGATTCACATAGGAGAAAAAGCAGAGCTTGGTTATTATCGTTTTGGATAATTCCTGTGCTGGTAATATATATGCAACTGAACTGGGTAGGACAAATTCCAATAGAAGATATGCGGTATTTTCTACCAGTTCTTCCACCCACGGCGATATTATCAGCATATGCTATAAACGAAAGCACAAAGAATCAGGCAAATGAAAAGAATAGATTTTTCCCACCCATATTGCTAGGATTACTCATAATTGCAGGATTTTCAATAGGATACTGCGGTATTGATTCGGAGCTTCACCGTAACGAACCCCAACTACTATTGATGAGCATTGGCATTTTACTTGTCATTCTGGCATATTTATTGATATACAGGAAGGTGTTAAGTAATGCCTTTAGAAATTGGAAAGAAAAACACAAAAGGGTTTAGAAACAAATCGAAGAGAAATCCTTCGTCCACGGCTCTCGCCAACTTCGTTGGCTCGGGCTACGCCCTCACTCAAATTTGCTCTTGCGAGCAAACTTCTCATATTGCAAATCGTTATATAGTTAAAACCGGAGGATAAAACATGTTTGAAATAATAGAAAAAATGGGTTTACCCCAGGGCACCCTTGCTGGGAAAGTAGCTGTAATTACTGGAGGAGGGAGAGGAATCGGAAAAGAGCTGGCAAGAGCATTAGCTTGGCTTGGCGCAAAAGTCATCATCGCTGAGATTAATGATGACGGAGCTGAGGTAGAGGCACTTATCCGTTCCGAAGGTGGTGAAGCCCTATATGTTCAAACCGATGTATCAGATGAGGGTAGCATCAAAAGACTTGCAGAGAAAGCCCTCAAAGAATTTGGGAAGGTGGATATTCTGATTAACAACGCTACCATCGTAGAAACAGGTTCAATACTCGAGATGTCGTTGGAAAATTGGGAAAAATCTTGGAATGTTGATGTATTGGCTGCGGTGCGCCTAATAAAAACTTTTCTGCCGGGCATGCTGGAGAGAGGATACGGAGTAATCGTCACAGTAACCTCAGATGAGGGGATGCCGTATGTGGCGCCATATTCAGCCTCAAAGGCTGCTCTGAGCTCGCTTGGGCTTTCTCTCGCTGCAGAACTGGGCGAGGAATCGGGAGTATCTGTTTTTGTCTTTGCCCCAGGAATGGTGGACACGCCGGGAATAAGGAATGCTGCCAAGAAACTTGCACCACTTCACGGCATGACATACGAGGAGTTCATCAACCAGAATGTGAATCCCGGTTACGATGGTCTCATGCCTGCAGAAGAGTGCGCAGCGGGTTTTGCATACTGCATTGTCCATGCAAAAGATTACCATGGTCAGATTGCCGACCCTTTCCAGCCACTTGCCAGAGCGGGATTGCTGAGTTTCTCGTCTACTGAAGAAAAAAGCGAAGAAAAGGCTGAGCCAGAGAAAGTAATTCCAAAAAAGCCTATTGAACTTGCGAAAGAAGTAAAGAAAATACTGGAAGATGTTGAGAGAGAAACAGATGAACTTAACATGTTTGCTAAAATGTGGGTAAAGAGAGCATTCCAACAGAGGACAGGGATGAGCATAAAAGACTGGCTGGAAGCTGTCAACGTGTTAATATCTGAGCTTGAAGAGCTTGATCGAGCAATAAAATCTGGCAATAATGGGAAAGCTGAAAGCGTCTATGCAAAACTTTCATGGATTTGTAGCAATCTCGAAAGACTTGTAGATTACTTCAAGCAAAACAAGAAAGACGTTGAGGGATTTATTAAAGATCCTGAGAAGTTATCTAAAGCTATAGATGTCCTATCCTATCGAGAGAAGATTACACGTTTACTTGTATTATCATTAAAAAATATGGAGAGATGGCATGAGCGTAATGATCGAAACATTTAACCTGACCAAAAAGTTCAATAATCTGACGGCAGTGGAAGACCTCTGTATTCAAGTGAATAAGGGTGAGATACTGGGGTTTTTGGGACCAAATGGTGCGGGAAAAACAACTACTATTCGCATGCTCGCAGGTATTATAGCTCCCACAAAAGGATATGCTTTAGTTAAAGGTATTCGCACAGATGAAGAGGTCGAGAAACTTCATGAAATCATTGGTCTGCTCACAGAAACCCCAGGTTTCTATGGAAGACTTAGCGCAAGAGAGAATCTGCTTTATTTTGCAAGATTTTACGATATAGATGCAGATTCTCAGGTTGATAAGTATCTTCAGAAGATGGGCTTATGGGAAAGAAGGAATGACAAAGTGGGAACCTTCTCCAAGGGGATGAAACAGCGGCTTGCACTTGCCAGGTGCCTCATCCACGAACCTGAGGTGTTGTTCTTAGATGAACCTACTTCGGGGCTTGACCCTGAATCTGCAAAAGAGGTGCGCGAGCTCATAATGAAACTCGGAAAGGAAGGACGCACAATATTTCTGTCAACCCATAATCTGGAGGAAGCAGAACTTCTATGCGACCGGATTGCTGTGTTTAGAACTGGGCTTGTGGTAATTGATACTCCCCAAAATCTAAAGCAACGTCTCTTTCAGAGGCAGGTAATCGTTGAATTAGAAAAGGTGGATCAAAAGATTATCAGTGCGGTAAAGAGCCTTGATTTTGTGCTGGATGTAAAGGAAGATGGAAGGCAACTTACTATCGAACTGAGAGATTTTGATAAAAATCGTCCAGAACTTGTAAGGTGCATTGTAGAAAGAGGAGGTAACATAACAAGCGTGTTTGAGAAGAGACATTCACTGGAAGAAATCTATCTTACTCTGGTTAAAGAAGAGGAGGAGATGAAAGCATGAACAGAAGAATAAAAAATATTGTCATAAAGGAATGGAAAACTACTTTTGGCAACATCAACTCAGGGTTGTTTATCACACTTTTACCGCTTATTATAACCGCACAGGCTCTTGTTCTTATCTATCTCGTTATGAATTTTGCGGGCGCAGATGTGCTGATCAAAACCATACTTGGAAAGGGGATGGAAAACTGGGTAAATACTTTTCCTGAAATGGCAGAACTGTCACTGGTTGATAGATTTCAGGTATTTTTCTTTGCACAGTTCCCGTTTTATCTCTTGCTCATCCCCGTGATGATTGCAGTTAGTTTTGCCACTTTCAGCATAATTGAAGAGAAACAGGAAAGAACTTTAGAACCGTTGCTTGCAACACCGGTGAAGACATGGGAACTTCTGCTTGGTAAAGCTCTTGCTAGAGCCATACCTTCACTTCTCATTACCTGGTTATGTGCCGGTATTTTTCTTGCGGGAATCACATGGATGGGCTCCGCTCATCTGCTCAAATTCGTATTAAATGCTCAATGGTTTATCTCATTATTCCTGCTCGTCCCGCTGTTTTCCCTTCTCGCCTTTATGCTCGGCGTAATCGCATCTTCAAGGGTAAATGACCCAAAGGCAGCTCAAAATATTGCTGTAATCGCCATATTTCCAATTTTGGCGATTCTTGGATTACAGCTTATGGGATTTGCCGTATTTACTCTGACTAAACTTTTTGTTCTCTCGATAGTAATGGTAATTGTAAATTTCTTTGTGCTTCAAATTGCAATTAAGCTTTTCCAACGCGAATCAATTGTGGTGAGGTGGAGATGAAATGATAAAAATTGTATTAATCATTTTGGGTGTAATTGTTACTCTAATAGCCTCAGTTTGTCTTGTGGGCAACATTGCGTTTACAAAAAAGGCGAAAGGAGAGGCGAAGGAGATTTTTAGAGATGGTGAGGAAATACTACCAGAAATTGTTATCTTCGGCAAACTTCATATATCTCCATATCGTTATAATCCTCCAAAGCCCCTTCCAGAAAGGGTTTATGTATTCACAAAGAGGTGTAAAAATGTCGCTTAACCTTGGAATGTTTCCAATAGCTTTGATGCTTCTGGCTCTACTTATCCCTCTGATATACTGCCTGAAATGGAGGAGAGAAAACCTGCGAAAAGTAGTGATAATCTTCATCTGTTGTATTTTAATAGTTATCGGGTATCGAATCACCGTTGATTTGGGTAAGATAATTGAGCCCATTCTCGGATATTTCATTGGGAAATTTATCTTGTTTACTCTTTTTCCTCTGCTTGTAATCATTTATCTTGAAAAAAGTAAAATCAAAACAGCACTAATGCAAACAGGTGTAAGAAAGGATAAGCTTTCAGTTAGCTTCCTTTTGGGTGTTGGAGCCTTAGTGATAACAGCAACACTCACATTAATAATATGGTGGGGTAAAATAGAACCGAACTCAGTATATTGGAACTTTGTTATGTTTTTTGAGGCGTTTAATGAAGAATTCCTTTTCAGAGGGGTTCTTCTACTATATCTCTGGAAAATAACGAATCTAAAAGTCGCGTATTCTACTTCTGTTTTAGCATTTATACTTGCCCATCCACAACATCTTACCCAGATGTCTTTAATTATTGTTTCTGCACAAGGAATATTATGGGGAGTCATTACATATAAGACAAAAAATCTTATTGGATCATGGGTTTCGCATGGTTTAAATCGGATTATACCTTCATTGATAAGTATTGTATTAGGTGTATAAATGGGATATAAGTGATATCTTCATCGGGCTTTGGGCGGACTTCCTCGCTCTCGCTCCGACCTTTCGGGGAATATAACAGCGTATAAAAGACTTCGCACCTACGTCCAAATTGCCTTCCAACTTCTTTTATCCTCATTCCGTTTACAGGAATTTCCATACAACTATGTTATCTGTTGCAGTATTGGAGAAACTATCATATGCCACCACCTTCACATTATACATTCCAAATCCTGGCTCCGTCCATTTATAAGTATATGGCTCACCAATATCAGTTTTCATCAATTCATTCCCAATATATATATTCACCTTCTCTATTTCTGTTTTTTCATCCATAGCTTCAGCTTCTATTGTTACATCTCCTATTATAATTGTGAATCCAACCATAATTTTTTTCTCACCATATAAATACAACCATCCTCTCTCTGGTTCAACTATATTAACTGAAGGTGCTTCATTATCCTCTGCAATCTTAACCTTTACTGTAAATACTCCTTCTCCATTATTGCTTTCTATCTTTATCGGGCAAATATAAGCCCCTTCTGATAGCCCAGTTGTATTTATATTCACTGTAATTAAATCTTTTTCTCCATTTGAAGAACCACTGGTAGGATTTACATCCACCCAGCTACAATTTTCGATAAGAGTGTATCTTATACTCCCAGCACAGTCGCAACAAGCCCATATTTCAAAGGTTGTCGAATCAGTTTCTCCCTCTCTCTTATATCCAAAATCATGTGATTCTGGATAATAGCAGAGATTTCCTGAACTTCTGGAAAAATTAGTTGCACCTATATTACCTAGATGGCTTGTGATGAAAAACAGTAGAAGCATAAATAATACCAGATTCTTTTTCATCAAAAACAATATTAAAATCCTATTTAAAACTTTTTTATGACAAAAAAGAATTTGCGTGAAAATTACTCATTTTCAATTTCTATATTTTAAAACTATAATCAGCCATAAATTGAGAAGAAAGAGAAGAGAGAGCAAGAAAGCAATTTTTAAATTTTGTAATGCCATAATCCATATTCCCCAACATATAAAAAATACAATGAGTGTTATGTAAAACCACTTTTTGATTGATAACTTCTTTTCCGTCTATCTCACCTCGAATTTTGCGACAGTTTCTCCCGCCTTTATTTTCTCTCCCTTTTCAACAAAAAATATGCAATTTTCTGGCAGATGCATCTCCACTCTTGAACCAAATTTTATAACGCCTATTTTCTCTCCTTTCTTCAAAAAATCCCCTTCCCTTACATAGCACAAAATTCTTCTTGCAAATATGCCTGCTATCTGAATTATTTTTATATTTCCAATATCACTTTCTATTTCAATTTCCTGTCTTTCGTTCTTGGAAACATTCCCATAAGCAGGTTCATGAATTCCATCATAGTGCCTTATGCTGACAACCTTCCCATCATATGGCATCAAATTTACGTGCATGTCAAACAAACTCATAAAAATTGATATTTTATTTTTCTCAGCATAAAAAACTCTTCCGTCTGCTGGGGAGATTATGCCCTCCTCTATGTTGCGGGACATATCTCTGAAAAAATATATGAAGAAGATTTGAATTGAAAGTATTAAAATTGTTAAAAAAATGAAAAATTGATAGAAAAATGAAAGTATAATGGAAGTTAGTAAAAAAGGAAAGGGGGCAAGAGCAGTTGAAATGCATTTTTTTGCTATCATATTATCCTTTTAAACATTCTTTCTATTGGTCCGTTTCTTTTTGGCAGATTAAACAAATCCATAATATTTTCATACAGTTCAGGCAACAATTCAAATACAATAAATGCAAGGATTATTAAAGCAATTAATGAGCCAATTTTTCCAATAACATTATGCATCATGTAAAAACTCAATCCCATTTCTTCCATCCCATAAACAACTCCTGCATTCCTTATTAAATTTAATATATAAATTGTTGGGACAGTATACAGAAATGCTTTAATTCTTCTGTTTTTATCTGCTTTTAATGCAAGCAGGACGCCAGCAAAAACTGCAATTGATTGCAATCCAGTACAGGCGAGTATTAGCTGAACACTTTCATGCCCGTTAAAGTATATTGGAACGTGAGTGTTTAAGCCGTAGTATATTCCGCCGACCTCAGCATTGTAGCCAAATGCTCTCAATATTCCTGCACTATGCACTGCAACAACCTTTATTAGCAATCCAGCCATAAAATCTATTTTTTGAAATAAGAAATAAATAATACCTGAAAAGAATGTTGCCCCTGCCAGAAAATCCATACTTTTTATATTCTCTCCTCTTTTATAACTCAAATATTCATGATATGACATGTATGAAATAAAATATACTCCAAGAATGCAAAAAACCGCATTTACAATATCCCTATCTCCTTTATAATACAAAAATTCTGGCTGAGTTGCCCAGTAAATAGCAAATAAAAACCATCCTCCTGCCTTTATAAAATTTTTCTCACTTTTTCTATAAAAATATCCAATTCCAATTAAAATCAATCCTGCAAAAAGAATGGGAGTTGTCAAAATGTTGAAATTTTCTGCACTCTCATTTATGATTGTAAGATGCGTTGCTATCATCACTGCTGTTGGAATTCCAAAAAAAATTAATGCGTGCCTCATAGCCAATCTGTGAGTTCTTCTATTTTTGCCTCAGCTCTCTCAAGTTTTTCCTTGCATATTCTGCATAACATTATTCCTTCCTCAAACTTTTTTATTGTTTCTTCCAATGGCAGTTCTCCTTTCTCAAGTTCTTCAACAATTTCCTCAAGTTTTTCTAAAGCAGTTTCAAATTTCATTTCTTCTTCTTTTCCTTCATTCTGCATATTGCCTCACCATCCTTAACAACTATTTTTATGTTTTCACCCACTTCAGCATCATCTACACTACTAAATAATTTATTGTCTCTTAAACGAAAACAAATGCTGTAACCTCTTTCCAGAACTTTATAAGGATTCATAGCCCTCAAATTTTCTTCAATAAAGCGAATTTTGGTTTTTTTGTCTTCTAAAAATTTATCTATCGCCTTATTTAAATTTTCACAACCTTTTTTGTAACATTCTATTTTATCATAAATAATCTCAAAGGGATATGAAAATGCTCTCCTCTTCATTATCCTTTCCGAAATTTCCCTATAAAAATCAATCTTTCCTCTCGCTATCTTAATCATCCTCATTGCATAATTTTCAATCATCTTAATCATTTCTTCCCTGTCTGGAACAGCTATCTCGCCAGCTGCAGAAGGAGTCGGCGCCCTCCTGTCAGCAACAAAATCTGCTATTGTAAAATCTGTTTCATGTCCAACTGCAGAGATGACTGGAATTCTTGATTCAAATATTGCTCTTGCAACCCTCTCATCATTAAATGCCCACAAATCTTCCCAGCTTCCTCCTCCCCTTCCAACTATTATTAGTTCAATATCTTTTCTACTGTTTAAAGCTTTTATTGCCCTTTCTATTTCCTCTGCTGAACCTTCGCCCTGTACTCTCACAGGAGCAAGAACAATTGTTACTGGAAATCTTCTTGAGATAACTTTTTGTATATCTTTTATTGCTGAGCCATTTGGAGAGGTGACTACCCCTATCTTTGATGGAGTTTTTGGCAAAGGCCTCTTAAATTTTTCATCAAAAATTCCTTCTTTCTGGAGTTTTTCTTTAAGTTCTATAAATTTCATGAAGAGTTCTCCAATTCCGCCAACTTTTATATCCTGAACATATACTTGATAATATCCTCTTTTTTCATAAACTCTTATATCTCCTTTTATAATAACCTTCATTCCATTTTTTGGAGTGAAGGGCAGGGAAGGGCTGAACATTACACATTTTATAATGGCCTTCTCATCTTTTAAATCAAAAAAATAGTTTCCTATTGCTTCCCTAAAATTTGATATTTCTCCTTCAATCCATAAATTGCAGAATTCCTCCTTTTCAATTGCCTTTTTTATTTGTTCACTTATTTCCCATACACTGTATATTTTGTTTTTCAACATTCTCCCTTTTTTACGAACGGACCTTTAACAATTTCTGCTTTTATTTCTCTCCTTCCCTTTATAATCAAATTTTCTCCAAAATTTATATATTTTTTATTAATATATGCAAGGGCTATACCTTTTTTAATGCAGGGAGAGAAATTTCCTGAAGTTACTTTACCAATATTTTTTCCATTCTTCATAACAACATCATCTTGACGAGGTATACCTGGTTCAATGCATTTTAAAAAAGTTAATTTCTCATATTCCTCTCTTTTCTTAAATTCAAGCAGTGCATTTTTTCCAATAAAATTATGTTCCCAGTCAATGCACCATTCCAGCCCAGCTTCTATTGGATTTCTCCCTCCCTTAAATTCATTACATGCAAGCATGAAACCTTTTTCCAAGCGGAGAGTATCTCTTGCTCCTATACCAACTGGCATTATTCCATATTTTCCTCCTTTTTCAAGCAATTTTTTGAATATGCCCACTGCATTTTCTGCAGGAGTTACATACATTTCATATCCTCTCTCTCCAGTATAACCTGTTCTTGAAATTATGCATCTCCCCTCAAAGTCCATTTTAAAATTGTTTCCTGAAACATCCATGCATCCGAAGAATTTGAGATTCAAATCAATGTTTAAAATTTCTTTCAGAACTTCATCGCTTAATTTCCCCTGAATCGCAAGAATTGAATATTCATTGCTAACATCCTCTATCTCAACATCTCCCTCAGCATTTTTCTCCATCCATTCTGCAATCTTTTCATGCATTCCTGCATTTGGAATTATGAGATATTCTCTTCCAAGATTCAAAAAAACTTCATCATCTATTATATTCCCGTTTTCATCAAGCAAAAGTGTATATTGTCCCATTCCCTCCTTTATTTTCTCTGCATTTTCAACTGTTATTCTGCTTAAAAATTCCTCAACATCTTTGCCTCTAATAAAAATCTTTCCCATATGGCTGACATCAAATATGCCAACAGAATGTCTCACGTTTAAATGCTCTTCTTGAATTGATTTATAGTAGAGGGGCATTTCATATCCCATAAAATTTGTAAATACAGCTCCAAGCTCTTTGTGCAAATCATACAAAGCGGTTCTCATGAAATAAGAATACACTTACAGTTAAGAAACTTTTGTTAAAGTAAAAGTGCTGTTAACTTAACGAAATTTTTCGATAAAAATATGCACCCCATCCCATCATGCATTTAGAGGTGATTAAAATGCAAAAAAGGGATGGGATGCAATTATTGAAATATTTACTGAAAGAAAAATGTATCGTTATAAGAGAAAGAACTCCAGTGGAAATAATCCTCTACAGTGTGTTTCTCTATTTGTGCAGACTATCTCTAAGGGATGTTGCTATGGCAATTCGTATCTTCATAAAAAGAAGTAGAACAGCCATATGGAAATGGTTGCAAAAATTTGGGAGTATACT
>DRIF01000127.1 GCA_011052825.1 Thermoplasmatales archaeon | reverse complement strand
ATTTGACAGAAATTTTGAGCGAAAATTCCCCTGTAAAAAATGTAAAAGTCCTCAAAAAATCACTGATAAATTTGTCACTAACCATTGTTTATCCACCAAATGGCTTTCATTTCCACATTTTGAGCAATGTTACGCCCAAAATTATAGCAATTTTTGGTGATTTTATACGGCGTTATGAGGACAAAAGTCTTAATTTGAGATGGTAAAATGTAACAAAAATTACAATTGGCAAATTATACAATGGCAGTATAACTAGCTTGAAATGGCAAAGTCAGGTTACAAAATTTTTTAACCATTTTAAAAACCTAATACCCAAAAATAATTCTCATAAGAAATTCTAAATCAACTTATACCCATATGTAAGTTCTGATGCATCCATGAGATGGTTATTTAAATATAATTCAACAATCACGAATACAATGAATTTCCAACATTTTCCTTCTCGCTTTTTCTTTTTATAAACGTTTTACAAGTAAATTTTAATACCTTTCTATTCCTGCCTGATAAAAATTATAAAAAAGGGAAAAGGTTAGCTCACTCCCAAGACGAGTGGCCCAAGCATGAATCCGCTTGCTGTTTTTGATGCGCCGTCTGCAGTTACAGTTACTGTTACAGGCCCAATTCCAAGAACAAGTCCAGAACTTACTGTTGTGCTTGACCCTGCTGGCAATGATGCTATGGTTCCTTCTGCATGTCCCTTTAGAACTATTCCTCCTGTTATATCAATGCTCCACTGTACATCGCTTGCATCTCCAGTTCCAATGTTTTCTATTACTGCTGAAACTCCAAATCCTCCAGAGATGCTTGCAACATTCAAAACAGGTGCTGCAGCTCCGCTTGCAAAGTATATATCATAATTTCCGTTTCTGTTGTCTGTCCATACTATTCCTGCGGGATGTATATCAACAGCATTCTCCTCTTCAACCACACTTCCGTCCACATCATTTATCTGCTGTGGAGAGCCCCATGTTGCCCCACCATCATTTGATTCCACCAGATAAAGATTTCCATTATTGATGTATGCACAATATGCATTGCTACCGCTCATGTATACTGCTGGATATTTTCCTGGTCCTATGGTGCTTGTTGCCCATGTTTCTCCTCTATCACTGCTGTAAGCTGCTACAACATTCCCGCCTGACATGTAAACTACGACAACGTTATCTCCAGATGCACCTATATTTGGATTTGTTCCTTCTCCAATGTACTGCTGGTAAGGTGTGTATTCAATATCTGGTTCAATGTTTGGAACAATTTTCTTCAAAACTATCTTGTTTCCATCTGGTCCACTATACTGCCATGTTAGATAAACGAAGTCATCCTCTGTCTGTGCTGGATTAGAATCATGTATGCATACCATGTCCGGGTCACTTGCTGGTGCAGTAAGAAGTTCAGACTGTGCATCAAAATACTGGACACCTCCTTGCTCAACTGCTCCGTCAACATACCAGTGAGATGGGCATCCTGGGATTCCTCCGCCATAATCTTCATCATGTATTTCCATGTTTGTTGGACCCGTGATATCGTAATTGAATTCATTATACCATGTATCATCTGATATGCATGCGTATGTTGGATTCTCATATGTTGAAACCCAGTAATAGAATTCCCATGTTTCAGTATTTGTAATGTCAGACATTCTGTAGAAACCAAGCTGTTCGTTTAGAGGATCGAGATAAACTCCCCATATGCCTGTGAATTCTCCGCCTCCTTCATACTTGTTTCCATACACTGCTGCACAGTCTGAATATTCTTCTTTTCCATCAAGCAGTAACATATATCCTGTCCATGTGCTTCCTCCATCCTGTGAGTATGCAAATCCAATGTCTCCATCAAGCAAACTATATTCTGTTGTCCAGGTCACCACTATATTTCCAGATGGGTCTCTCGTTATGGCTGGAAGATGGTCATCATCTATGCTGTCTGCAGTAATAAGTACATTTCCTCCAGAATTTGCTGTCATAGGCTGTCTCATTTTAACTAAATTTGGTGTAATTTTGATTGCATTTTCGAAATTCACTGCACTTTCTTCACTTGAATTAAAGTTTATCGCTGTAACTACAGCGCTCAAAACTACTATCGCTCCAATAAATATTGCCCTTTTCATTTTATGCCTCCAAAATATTATACAGTTCAATTTTAAATATTTATCGCTCTTATTAGGGTGCTGTTAACTTTAGCATTACAGCACCTCCTGCAATGCTATTACGAACCTTTCATATTCATTATCCACTTTCATTCCTCTCCCATAGAAAACTGGAGAGTTATTTGATAAACTCTGATGACTCCGTATCCAGTTATAATAGAAAATGAAATGGAAAACCATAGGTGAACATGCTTTATTTTCCATCTTTTACTCGGAAATAATTATCAAAAATTCTTGTTCTATCTTTTATCGTTTCAATAACTCTCTCCACATAATTTCTTATTCCTTCAGAAACAATTTCATGATAAATGCCATATCTTTTCAATATCAAATACCATGACCCTCCATCTGTTATGGCAATGGAGGGTAATTTTCCATACATTCTCCACATTTTATGAATCAAATTTTTACATGCTATGTTTGTTCTATTTCTACTTATCATAAAGAAAACAATCTTTCTGGTTCCTGGATCTATAACAAACCAGAACCAGAATTTCATATCTCCTATTTGAAGAGATGTTTCATCTATGACAACAACATCTGGCATTTTATCTGCAACATGGTTTTCTAGTATGCTTCCAAATTTCTGCAACCATTTCCATATGGCTGTTCTGCTTCTTTTTACGAAGATGCGAATAGCCATGGTAACATCTCTTAGAGGTAATTTACAGAAATAGAGAAAAATACTGTAGAGAATTATTTCTACTGGAATTCTTTCTCTAACAACGATAGATTTTTCTTTCAATAAATATTTTAGTAATTGCACCCCATCTCTTTTTTGCATTTTAATCACCTCTAAATGCATCAATGGGATAGGGTGCGTATCTTTATCGAAAAATTTCGTTAAGTTAACAGCGTCCTTGGCAGATACAGATTTACCATTTTTAAATCTGTATTTTGTTATTGTAAGAGCTCGGCAATAACAAATTTTCAATAAAATAGTTTGTTTTGCTGTTGTTATTGCGGTAAAAATGCATGATGATCTGAAAAACAAGCAAAAATACATCAAATCAATTCTTTTCAAATCTAACCATTTGTGAATAAAAGCAATGATTGAGCAAATGTTAAGTTAAATATGCCACGCTAATGAGATTATCCGCTACACCATTTTGCAATCTCGTTAATGCAACTAAGTTTAGAGCTAATAGACATAATGTAGTATGGAAAAATGCATATCTTTTTCCTTTCCTGTGTAAATTTGTTTCAAATCCCGCATGATTTTTGAGATATGAATTAAAACCTTCATTGCTATTCCTTTCCTTCGCATATCTTTTCCTTAGATTACCATTTTCTTTCCACTCTTTCATTCTTT
>DRIF01000126.1 GCA_011052825.1 Thermoplasmatales archaeon | reverse complement strand
TATTTTCTTATTGATATGATGTGGTCTTCTTTATCCATCTCTAAAACTTTCTTTCCCTGGATGATGTGCTCTTTTATTCCATTTCCATACAGTTTTTCTGCTTACTCCAAGAAATTCAGCAATTTCTTTTGTTTTCTTTCCTGCCTTCTTCGCCATAACCATTATTCTCCTCATTTCTGTAATAACATGTGACATTTCCCATTCTCCTCCTATAAGGAATGGGAAATTGATTTAAGAAATGTTACCGATCTGTGTTTACTTTACAAAAACAAAAAGATATTATAAGGAACAATAATTAGTTTATGAAAATGAGGAAATAAAATGGCAAACTTTCAAGCAAAGATGTTCAATAAAAAAGCTTCTGACCCCAAAAACAAACCAGACCAGATTATAGAAGCTATTGCATTAAAGCCCGGTCAAAGTATTACAGATATTGGTTCAGGAGGAGGTTATTTTTCTCTGCGATTTGCCAAGATAGTTGGAGAAGAAGGAAGAGTTTATTCAGTTGATACAAAACCAGAATTTTTAGAGTATGTCAAAAATAGTGCCAAAGAAAAAGGGTTGGATAATGTTATACCAACGCTTGTATTAGGAGATAAATTAGATTTACCTGAAAAAAACTTAGATTTGATATTTATGCGTAATGTTACCCATCACATACCAAATCGAGTAGAGTATTTTAAGAGTCTAAAACGATTTTTAAAACCTGATGGGAGAATTGCTATCATTGAGTATAAAGAAGGTAAAATTTTTACTTTCCGTGGATTGTTTGGACACTATGTTCCTAAAGAAACTATCATTCAAGAAATGAAAGAGGCAGGTTATTTGCTGGAAAAGGAATTCAATTTTTTGCCAGAACAACATTTTACAATTTATGCAGTGAAAAATGAAAGATAAAGGTATAATTTGCAATGTTCCGAAGTAAAAACATATAAAAAGAAATAATAATTAATCTATGAAAGGAGATACCAAAATGGAGAAAGACAAACTGCGAAAAATTGCTGTTGCTATGCTTTCAGTAATAGTAACAATAAGTGTGATAGCATATCTCAATACGCTACCGAAACCAGTTTTTGAGAAACCATACTGGATCAGCATTGTTGCATTATTATTCCTGTATTGGATAATTTTCATCAACTGGTATTCCAAACGTAAAAGAAAATAAGCATGGTGTCCCGAAGCCGACTCTTCGGATTGCTTTGCAATCCTCGCCCCTGTCAGGAGCATATAACAAGCAAATATGAGGTTACAGCCTTTGGCTTCCGCCTAAATCCTCGTTTCACTCGAACTTCTTTTATCCGCAAAACGTTAAGTGAAATGCTGTGCCTAAGAAAGACAAAAAGGATGGGCGAGAAAACCTTAAAAGTGAGAAGGCGTTTAACATGACTATGGAAAAAGTCGTTTCTAACAATCACGAGGTTGTAACAACCGAGCAAGAAAAGAAGGAAGGATAAAATGTCTACAAAGCTCAAGACCATTACTTTACCACTACCTTATAAGTTGGGTATGGTAAATTGCTACCTCATAGAAACCGACATTGGCTATATCCTGATCGACACGGGATGTTCAAATAAGCGCACCGAACTTGAAAAAGAACTCGAAAGAGCGGGGTGTAAACCCGGCAACCTCAAGCTTGTCGTTTTAACCCATGGAGATTTTGACCATACCGGCAATGCAGCCTATCTCCGTGAAAAGTTCGGTGCAAGGATAGCGATGCATCATGACGATTCGGGAATGAGCGAACGTGGTGACATGTTCTGGAACAGGAGAAAAGGCAATATTCTCCTTGGAATGATAGTTCGCATCCTGTTCAGATTTGGCAAAAAGGAGCGATTCAAACCAGATTTATATATTGATGAGGGATACGATCTCTCTGAATATGGATTCGATGCTAAAGTTCTTCATATTCCAGGACACTCAAAAGGTTCGATAGGAATACTGACAGCAGATGGCAACCTGTTTTGCGGAGATTTGCTTGAAAATAAAGACAAACCAGTTCTCAGCTCTATTATGGACGACTTATCGACAGCTAATGCCAGTGTTGAGAAACTGAAAAAGTTGAGAGTAAAAACTGTTTATCCCGGGCATGGAAAGCCCTTCCCGATGGAACTGTTTATGAAACAATTTCAACAGAATGATCTGGATAAAATGAATGGGGACTAAAATGAAACGAATAATATACATAGGGGGTTATAATTTATGATATCAGATTTCTTATCTGAGAGACCAACAGAAAAAATTACAAAATATCTCTTATTCTTTAGTTTTCCCCTGGTTGTTATCACAGTATCGACTGTAATGTATTTATTGAAATTATCCAACTTTCCCGGAACTCTTAATGAAACTCAACTCGGATTTAATGGCGAGTATATTAAATCCTGCTTTAGTCGTATGAGCGATGAAGATATGTCAATTTTTATTATCGCCAATATCCTTGATTATGCTTTTATGATTGCTTATGGCACGTTCTTTTTTAGTTTAGCGTTAACTCTTACAAGAAAATTAAAAGAAGGCAGTATTTGGAAAAAAATTGGATATTCTATTTCCATTTTTGGGATAACTGATGCATTTTGTGACGGTATTGAAAATATTTTTCTTCTGATGATGGCATTAAATCCTGTAAACTTCCCAAATTGGTGGGCGATTGCTCACTCTTCTTTTGCACTGGCTAAGTTCATTCAAATGTATGCAGCAATGGGTGGGATAATTTTAATGGCATTGGTGATAGTTCTATCGAGATTGATAAAAAGGAATAATGACAAAGGAGGAAGGTAATATGAAAACACAAAGCTCGATGAATAAAATGGTCAGCAGGATTGGATTCTGGTCTGCGATTCTTACAACTGTATGGGCTATCTGGTTTATTGTAGCTTTTGGTTGCTATATGTCTTCTATTCCATCAGAATGGCCTGGAATAGAAGCATTTGCAGCCTCCTTTGAGACAGTTCCATACATAGCTTGGGTAATACCATGTCTTCTGCTTGCCCTAACTTTCCCCATAATGATGTCCAGTATTTATTTCTATGCCTCTGATGATAAAAAGATTTGGAGCTTGCTTGGATTGATATTTGCGGTTATGTATGGCGCTATTCTGGCTGCTAATTACTGGTTGTTACTGACTGTGGTGCGGGAAAGCCTCTTAAGCGGATACACAGAAGGACTTGAATGGTTTGTCATTGGTAGCCCCCACTCAATCACAAACACGATCGAAGGCATAGGTTATGCATTCATGGGCTTGGCTGCACTTTTTGTTAGTCAAGTTTTCGATGGAGATAAATTGAAGAACTGGCTACGATGGCTTTTTATCGTGAATGGCGTGGCAGGTATTGCAGGTGTTATTTTAGGTGGATTGGGAATCATTATGGCTACGATGGTCTCTCTCGCAGTATGGTGTGTCACATTTCCTGTTGCAACTGCTATGTTAGCTATTTTATTTAAGCGAGCGAGTGGAGTAACTGCATGACAATCAATCAGCAAATTAAGATCAGGTTAGTTTTTCTTGCCCATAACAAGACAGAGAACGGCACAGCACATCAGATAACACAGCATATACGCTACGGCTACGCCTTGCCCTCCGGGACATTGCCTACGGCAACGTCGTATATGCTGGAGACGTTATATGAAATGCTCACTTCGGGGCAAAATATAAAAACAAGAAATACATCTATAAGGAAGTGATAAAAAATGAATGACCAAAGGAAGAAAGTAGCACAGTTCGTATTGCCTAGAGGATTTGCTGGAAGGGTTACGGTCATATTCATGAACAGAGGTCACAAATCCATATACAAAAATGTGGCTAAAGTTTTGAAACTTCAGCCGGAAGATGACCTTCTTGAAGTTGCTTGCGGAAATGGTTACTTCCTGAGGAAGTATGCTCCACATGTCCATAGTGTTGCAGGTTTAGATCTCTCTGAGCTTATGGTCAAGAGCGCAATAAAGAAGAATAAAGCTCGTATTACTGAAGGGACAGCAGAAATCGTTAAGGGTGACGCTGTGCAACTTCCTTGGGGCAATAACAGGTTTAGCGTTGTTACCACAATGGGTAGTTTCACTATATTCCCCAAGCCTCTAGGTTCTTTGAAAGAAATGCATCGAGTGCTACGTCCTGGTGGAAGAGCAGTTATTGCTATAGAGTGGAACGCTGAAGACGGATTAGACCATACAAAGCATGTCAAGAAATATGGGATGAAGATGTACACTGAAGGTGAAGCACGAGCAATGATGAAAGAAGCCGGCTTCTCAGAAATTTCTATCACCTATGCAAAAGGATTTATGATGCCAAAGATGATGGTTGTACGTGGAGTCAAATAGGAAGGAGAAAAAAATGTCACTTATACCAGCTTTTGAGATAGGTTTATGGAACGCCTGGATTTTTATCCTTCCTTTTCTTCTAATAAATTATGGTCTAGCATCTTTGATTGCTAAGGAATCAGCACTGTTCATTTGGCCCCAGTATAATAAAAAGGAGAAGAACTTTCTGGCTATCCTAATGGGGACTATTTTTGCATCATTTATTTATTCTATTTTCTTGCCCTTGAAACTAAGCATAGTCTGGTTCTATGTTGGTTTGTTTATTTATTGGGTGGGTATGATTTTTCTTACCATAGCAGTGATAAATTTTGCTACTACGCCCGTGGATAAACCGGTCACTAGAGGGGTTTTTCGCATTTCAAGAAATCCTATGTACGTTGGCTGGTTCTTGATATACATCGGCATAGGTATAGCCTGTGGTTCCTGGATTTTTCTGCTGATAGCAATTGTATTCATAATCCTGCAGCACATTTTGGTAATTACCGAAGAACGCATGTGTCTCGAGAAATTTGGGGACGAATATCGAGAATATATGAATAAAACCCCAAAATGGATAGGAATACCAAAATCAGAGAAAAAGTGATAAAATATGCCCCTTCGTTCGCACTGTCGTCTAACAGAGAATTTGTGATTCGCTATCGCTCATCCAAATTTGCCTTTCAGGCAAACTTCGCAAATCCTCATTCCGTTATATGAAATTGCCCTTCGCCCTCTAAAAGTACTAAAACAGAAAAGGAGATGATAAATGATGAAAAACTTTCTGAAGGAGATATTCTCAGGCACAGAATTAGTTGGAACAATGAATTTGATTGCAGGGATAATCATGGCTCTCCTATGGTCGTATTTCGCTTCGCAATGGTGGTCAGTAGCCTTCGGATTTCTCGCAGCATTTTTCTTGATTGAGGCAGTTTGGCACTATATACTCACTGATTACCTAAGGCATATTCATAAAGATCGACAGGGAAATGATGATTGTCCGTCTGATAATTTGAAAAATCAGAGGGGAGGGGACTGAACATGAAACAATGGATGAGGGGCGGGTTCCTGTTCTATGTCGCGAGTGTCTTGCTGGTCTTGGAATATATGTTACTCTGGTTTTTAGATAATCCTGCCGGTATCGAGGAGCTACGGTATGCTGGATGGATAATCTTCGCAGTGGGCATTGTTTTAATCTTTCTACCCAGATTTGTTTTTCGTAGCAAGGGCAAAGTGAAAAAAGAGAAGGATTGGACCGAGACCACAGTCCTTGTTGACACAGGAATCTACTCTGTTGTTCGGCATCCGCTTTATTTGGGTTGGTTACTCATGTATCTTGCAATTATTTTATGGAATCGACATTGGCTGACGATAATTGTTGGGGTTTCAGGTATGACATGTGTCTACTTAATTTCAAGACAAGAAGACCAGCGACTCGTCGAGAAGTTTGGCGATGACTATAAACGATATGTGTTATCTGTGCCAAGAATGAATTTATTGGTGGGGGTCATACGGCTATTACGACGCAGAAAGAGAGAATAAAAATGATAAACAATAGAGTTTGGAACGGGTTGGAAACCGCTATCTTAATAAACGGGCGGAGGGTAACTCTATGGAAACCTTCGGTTTCCATACCTTTAAAATGTACTCTTGTAGGGAAAGGAGGCTGCTGATATGCCAAAAAAGCGATTTCAAATCAAGGACTCACAGGTAAAAAAGAATCTCAAGTGGCACATCTTACGCTTGCTTAGGTTAAACAGTAGAACGAGACAAGAACTTATAGATAAAATTAGGGACATGTATGTGGGTTACTGGCAGGTAAATAATGAACTCATAGATATTAGCTTGAACTATCTGACAGATGAAGGTTTGATAAAATATTCAGATAAATACGAGATAACTAAAAAGGGCTTAGATGCTTTAGGTAAAAGGGAAAGAAATATTGAACAGTGCCACGTGAGGCGCCTTTCAAAGGAGGCATGCGCCAAATACTCCTTATTGGGAAATGTGGGATTGTCCGCCCTGGAATTTATTATCGGCTTCCTCTCAGGAGGTATTGGTCTTATTGCAGATGCGGTACATACTGGCATCGATATAGTCGCCTCGGCGATAACATGGATTGGCATAAGGATCAATAGGGAGGCGCAAGCTGCCCTTCTTGGTGGGATAATTCTCTGCGGCATTGGTGCCTTTATTGCCTTTGAATCGATAACGAAGATATTTAAGCCTGTTGAGATACATTTCCAGGTTTTGGCTTTGGTCACAATTGTAATCAATATTGCGGTCAATGCTTATTTCTCATACTATAAGTTTTATGTTGGTGGACGGACAAGGAGCATATCACTGATAGCTGATGCCCATCATACAAAAACGGATATCTGGTCGTCAGTAGCTGTTTTAATCGGTCTACTTGGAGCAACCTTAGGATTCTTTGTGCTCGATGCCATTGCCGGAACAGTCGTTTCCTTTTTCATACTTTTAGGTGGCTATGAACTTATTAAGGAATCGCATGGGATCATGCAAGGCAAGGATCCTAAGATTGAAAAGTTCTCTAAGTTTCTTGAAAGCCATCTTAAGGTTTTACCAAACAGGGGAGCATTTGTGTCTCTTTGGTTCTTAAGCCTAAAAGAGATGACAAAACAAGAGAATCTTGAGCGTGTTAAAAAAGGTTTTGGGAGGCACTTCCCAGTGAGGCTGGAGGATAAGGACTATGAAACTATTTATGCCAAATTGGAGAAAGATCACTTGGTGGAATCGGTGCAGGGTAAGCTCAGACTGACTGAGAAAGGCAGGAAAGAATTAAAGACGCTCGCTGAGAAGCAGGTTACCTACATCACCTGGCCTAAACGTAAATTTATGAACGCAAGAAAAATCGATTGGTTTGCTGAGGGGTTGTAGACGAGAAGGAAAGGAAGTAGAGAAAATGAGCAATAACATTAAAGAAAGACATCGTCACTCGAATTTTGCTTTCAGGATAATATCTCTGATGCATGATAATCCAGCGCGCGTAAGCCGCAAATTTAAAAAAATCAGGAGGAATGAAAATTATGTATAAGAAAAGTATTGGTCATTTAATTGGTCACATAGCATATATTGCTTTATATGGAGTATTGATAATATCTACCATTTTTCTTTACAATTCTGCTAATTTAGCGGAATTAGTATATGCAGGATGGATAATCTTGGCATTTGGAATTATTTTCCTGTTATGGTCGAGCAAATCACGAAAGGAAGGGTATGTAGAAGCTCTTGTTGAAAGTGGGATGTGTGCTTTTGTTCGGCATCCTGAATTTTTAGGGCATATATTGATAATTTTTGCTTTGGTTATTATTTCACAGCACTGGATCAGCTTGATTGTTGGCGCAACCTTAATTGTTCTACTGTGTCTTGCAATGATAGAAGAAGAAAAGAGAAACATGGAAAAGTTTGGCGATGCATACAGGGATTATATGAAAAGGGTTCCGAGAATAAATTTAATAGCAGGAATTATTAAGCAAATACATAGCAAGAGAGAATAAAGATGGGTGATAAAAGTTTAAAATAGGCGGGCTTGGGCACTCTAGGTGCTTCGCCTTTCGCATCACTTAACAGATGGATATGTGACTCACGCTCGCCCAAATTTTCCCTTTGAGAAACTTCGTATACCCCCAGAACGTTAAGTGAAATCGTGGACGAAGGAAAAAATAATATGTAGTCGCATATTTAAGTGATTTGATGATTTGCAAGAAAAGATTTAGAACATCAAGCTTGATATTACTCATTCTTTTTATAATCACATCAGTATTTATAATTTCCTTTCCATATCCTCTTGGAGAGCAAAGGGATTATCCTAATTTTCCAAATAACGATATAATTACAGAAAAAAAGCCCCATCCTGCTTCTAAAGAAATTTGGACCGGAGGCACGAACCCTGATGAAGCGGG
>DRIF01000125.1 GCA_011052825.1 Thermoplasmatales archaeon | reverse complement strand
TAATCTAAGGAAAAGATATGCGAAGGAAAGGAATAGCAATGAAGGTTTTAATTCATATCTCAAAAATCATGCGGGATTTGAAACAAATTTACACAGGAAAGGAAAAAGATATGCATTTTTCCATACTACATTATGTCTATTAGCTCTAAACTTAGTTGCATTAACGAGATTGCAAAATGGTGTAGCGGATAATCTCATTAGCGTGGCATATTTAACTTAACATTTGCTCAATCATTGCTTTTATTCATAAATTGGTTAGATTTGAAAAGAATTGGTTTGATGTATTTTTGCTTGTTTTTCAGATCATCATGCATTTTTACCGCAATAACAGCAGCAAAACAAACTATTTTATTGAAAATTTGTTATTGCCGAGCTCTTACAATAACAAAATACAGATTTAAAAATGGTAAATCTGTATCTGCCATTTAAAAACATTCCTAAAATATAATAGGCATAAATGCATTATGTGTAGATGGCAAAGATTACATTCATTGGCACAGGCGGTGGCAGAATTGCAACAATACTTCAGAAAAGAGCAACTGGAGGAATATATATTGCAGACAACCGCCTTTTAATGCATGTTGATCCTGGTCCAGGAGCTTTAGTAAAAATGCTTGAGTTAGATTTAAATCCTCTTCAAACAGATGCCATTTTTGTTTCCCATGCTCATCCAGACCATTATACAGATGCTGAAATTTTAATAGAAGCAATGACGTCTGGAGGGAAATATAAGAGAGGAACTTTAATAGGGAGTGAGAGTGTAATTAATGGAATAAATAACTATCGCCCCATCTCATTTTATCATAAAAAACTTGTTAAAAAGGTTAAGAGTGTTAAACCAGGAGATAAAATTTTGGTTAATGATTGGTATGAAATGGAGATAACTCCAGCCCTTCATTCTGATGAAACAACAGTTGGTTTTAAGCTGATACTTGAAAAGGGAACTGTTTCATATACAAGCGACACACAGATTTTTGATGAACTAATAGAAGCTCATAAGGGAGTTAAAGTGTTGATTGTATGCCTCACGCGTCCCCTAAATGGAAAAATACCATTCCATATGTCAACTGAAGATGCTGCAGGACTAATAAGGCAGGTTAAGCCAAAAATTGCAATACTAACACATATGGGATTGAAGGTAATAAGTACAGCATCACAGCAGGCAAACTGGATTACAAAAGAAACTGGCATAACAACCATAGCAGCATTTGATGGAATGAGAATATATATGGATGATAAAATAGAGATAAAAAAAGATTGATTTACTTAAATTCCTTTATTCCACAACAGTAATTTCTGAATTCTGCTTTCATGCTATTATCTTCTGCATATTTTAACGCTTCTTTTGAAGGATTTGCAATGGACATTCCATTTTTTATAAAATCAATATCATAACTTCTGGGGCGCATACACCCTATAACAATATTTTTTATCTTCCTTTTCGCATCAACTATAAATTCAATAACTTCTTCCCTCTTTAATCTTATTTTTTCAAATTCTGTTTTTGCAGTTGGAACTATCAAATTTAAAACAACTTTTTCAACTTTATATTCCTTTAATCTGTCAACAACATATCCTTCCTCTATTTCACCATAATTTAGCCCTAGTGTAATATGAGGGGATACCCTCATTCCAGCATCAATCAAAATTTCCATGTTTTTCATATAATCTTCAAAACTTGATTTCAATCCAAAAACATTTTTTATTGCATTCTCTGATGGCAAGTCAATGAACGCTATATCACATGCTTCTGCAACATTTTCTGCTTCTTTCTCATTTAAAAATCCTGGATGAATTGCAATAAATAATTTCTTCTTCAATTTTTTTATTGCAGAAAGCATTTTTTCCATATTTATCAATCTTCCATATTCATCAAACCCCCCACTTATCAATATTCCCTTTCCATTGAATCCTTCGCAAAATTTGAATAATTCATCTGGTGAATATGCTTTAACCATTTGCTCCAGATATTTTCCCATACAATGCTTGCATCTCAACTTGCAATTTGATATTGAAACAGAAATAAAATCTGGCTTTGGAATGTAAAAAATCATTTAACTTCCTCCAGAAAATTTTTGAATATCTTCTTTCCATACTCAGTATGCTCAACTTCAGGATGAAACTGCACACCAAAAAATGGTTTTGTTGGATGACGCATTGCCTGCACCATGCAGTTGGCAGAGGATGCAAGCAGTATAAAATTAGGAGGAATTTTTGAAACTTCATCATTGTGACTTTCCCATACAATCATTCTTCTTGGCAAATTTTTAAAAAGGGTGTCTTCTTCAATTATTTCTATCTCAACCTTTCCATATTCTGGAATGTGAGATGGTTTTACTTCTCCCCCAAAAAATCTTGCCATGTATTGATGTCCAGCACATATTCCCAGAATTGGAAAATCAAAATGAGAAAGATATTCATCAATATTTCCGAGTTTCTCCTGCAGTCCAATTCTTGGGGTTCCTCCAGATAAAACTATGGCATCAGCATCCCCCAATTTTTCCAAAGGTGTTATATTTGGAACTATTTCTGCATCAACTCCCAAATAACGCAATATTCTCCATTCTCTATGAGTCCACTGTCCTCCATTGTCGATAACATATATTTTCATAATTAAAAAAATAAAAAATGAATATAACCTTTCCCATTGAGTGGTTTAAAAAGTTTTGAGAATTAAATGGCGAAATTTGAGGAGTATTAAAAAGTTTGCAAAACCAGATATTGCAAGTAATGCACTTATTAATAGAAAAACAAGATTTACATAATCTATTGAGAATGATTGAAATAATAGAAGAGTTGCAAAAATTGCTCCAAGAATGCCTATCAATATACATACCATAGCAACAAAAAATAAGGAAATTCTTTTCATTCTATTGCTTTTCATATTGTGTATTTTAAAAAGTATCCACTTTATGAGCACATGTGCTTTTATTTCCATAGCAAATTCTCCCCATTCCATTTAAAAGATATTAATCCCTTGTTTCATAAACTTTATGAAAAATTTTGTTAACATTTTTAAACTCTAATATGTTAAAAAATATATGAAAGGATTTAGAATATTATGGATTGTTCTTAATGGAATTGCGGTTATGGCTTCTTTGCTCAGTGTTCACTGGTCTCCAGATACGCTATTTGAATTTCCCTATCTCCATTTACTTAGCATTATTTCTCTATTTGCATTAATAAATCTCCCTTTTTATACTGCATATGAAAGAATGAGAGAAGATTAACCAAATTTTCTTATATTATTTTTCCATAAACTTTCATGCTTGATTTGGTTACAAGAAATCTTAAAGAAATAATCACCTTAGAAGAATTGAAGGAAATAATGAAAAAGGAGGAGAGAAAAGCATACATTGGTTTTGAGCCGTCAGGTTTAGTTCATCTAGGATGGCTGATGTGTGCAGATAAAATAAAAGATTTAATTTCCTCAGGATTTAAAGTTAAGATTTTGCTGGCTGACTGGCATGCATGGATTAATGATAAGCTCGATGGAGATATGTCTGCAATAAAAACATGTGGAGAATACATAAAAGATGCTTTCACAGCAATGGATGTTAAAAACGTTGAGTATGTATATGCAAGCGAGATGGTATGCAACTCTGATTACTGGAACATGGTGCTGAAAATAGCAAAGCAAACTTCTTTGGCAAGAGCAAGGAGAGCAATGAACATAATGGGGCGGAAGGCGGAGGAAGCAGAAAAAGACATATCAAAGTTTTTCTACCCATTAATGCAGGTTGCTGACATTTTTTATCTGAATGTTGACGTTGCCCTTGGGGGGATGGATCAAAGGCATGCCCACATGCTTGCGAGAGACATATGCACAAAATTGAAAATGAAGAAACCAGTAGCTCTCCACACTCCAATAATTTCAAGTTTGCAGGCAAAGGAAAGAATGGATGCAAAAATGTCTAAAAGCAAGCCAGAAAGTGCAATATTCATACACGACAACTATGAAGCAATAAAGAGAAAGTTAAGAAAAGCATACTGCCCAGAAGGAATTGCAGAAGGAAATCCTGTAATGGAAATGACAAAACACATAATTTTCATTCATTTTGATGAAATGGAAATCGAAAGAAAATATGGAGGAAATATAAAATTCTCATCATATGAAGAGTTGGAGGAAAAGTACATAAAAAAAGAGGTTCATCCTCTAGACTTAAAAAATTCAGTTGCAAACTATATTGATAAAATTTTGTTGCCAGTTAGGAAATATTTTGAAGATAATCCAAAAAATTTAGAAAAACTAATTTCTTATATGAATAAATGATAAAAGTTGGATGCTGTGGTTTCAGAGGGAAAAAAGCGGATTACTTCAAAAATTTTGAGGTTGTTGAAATTCAGAAAACATTTTACAATTTGCCTTCAATTGAAACAGCAAAAAGATGGAAAAAAGAGTCTCCAGAGAATTTTGAGTATGCAATGAAAGCATGGCAGATTATAACACATGAAGCAAAAAGCCCAACTTATAGAAAAGCAGGGATTTTAGTTGAGGGGAATAGAGAGAATTATGGTTTTTTTAAACCAACAGAAGAAGTTTTTAACGCTTGGGAAAAATGCAGAGAATTTGCAAATTTTTTGAATGCAAAAATAATTGTTTTTCAGTGTCCTCCTTCTTTTAACGAGAGCAATGAAAACATAAAAAATATGAAGCAATTCTTTTCTTCAATTAAAAAAGATTTTGTTTTTGCATGGGAAGTTAGAGGGAAATGGAATAAAAAAACAATAGAGAAAATATGCGCAGAATTTGATTTAATTCATTGTGTCGATCCATTCAAAGAAGAGAATGTATATGGAAAGATAAAATATTATCGCCTCCATGGAATTAAAGGGTATAATTATGATTACAGCATTGAAGAATTAAAAAAACTTCTGGAAATATGCAGAAACGATGAAAATGTATATTGTTTATTTAACAATACATATATGCTAAAAAATGCAATTGAATTTAAAAATTTGATATCAGTTTAATGGTGTCCTTTCCACTTCAAGTTTATCTGCAGTTGGATATTCTTCTACAATGTAGCATTTATATGGAAGATATTCAGCAATCTCTTCAATAATGAAAGGAGATGTTTCTATTCTTTTCTTTTCTTCATTCCATGAAATCATGTTCTCGTCAATTTCAAACTCTTCTTTTATTTCTTTCAATTTTTCTCTTCTAGCAATAATTATTCCTTTTAACAAAGTTCCATCTTCTGTAATTAGTTCATATATTTTTGCTGTATTCTTTGCTCTCCTCTCTATTCTTTTTCTGAGTTGAATGGCATCTTTGAAGGAAGAAGAGCAATAATGAATTGGTGTATCTAAATCAATGTTTTTAATTTCATATGCCATCTCCTCGCTTCCCTTAACTGCAGATGAAATGTCATTTTTAGCAACATACCCAAAACTATCAAGAGTATTTAGATTTGTAATTGAGAATTCAAGCTCGTTTAAATTTATGAAATCAATTCCATATTTATCCACATTTTTTAAAAGATGTAAAGTTTCATTTTTTAAATGAGGTATAAGAGGTATTTCAATGCCTTTATCAATATTTACTCTGTCAATTAATTTTCTAAAATCTGTTCTTTCAATTTTACTCCAGATTTCCACTGGTGGATGAAATCTTATTTCATCAAGACCAGATTCTTCAATCCTGTTGATTTTAGAATAATCTAGTGTTGATGTATAGAGATGTATGTGATGATTTTCTCCAAAATAATCTTTTAAAATTTTTATAACATTTTCTACCCTCTCAACTACAATTATAGGGTCTCCTCCTGTAATGCCTGTTCCCTCAGCTTCGATAAGCTCTGCTTCATTTATTACATCTTCATAATTTTTAACCAGCATTTCATTTGCATATATTACATCCCTATCTCTTTTTTTCTCTGAGAGAGGACAGTAAAAGCATTTGCTCATACACAATCCTGTAATTAGCAAAACAAGTTTTGCTCCTTTTTGGCATAGTTGGCAGCCTTTTGCTAACTTTTTTGTATAGAATGAATTTCTTGGCATTGAATGAAGCATGCTATTATTTAAGTCATGTATAAATTTATTGTTGTTGTGGCAGAACAATTTTGTTCCCGCAGAGCAAAAGTTATAAAGCGGTAATAAATTCTTTCTTATGGAAGAGGAATGGAAGGAAAAGGGAGTTTATACAGGTTACAAACTTCTTGCAAAAGGTAAGAAAAGAAGAGTTGTTGATGAAGAAACAGGTAAAATTGTTGTTGAATATGAAATGGATTGAAAATCCATAATAAATTTTTTTATCTACTACTGCATATAAAAACATGAAAGTATCAGTTGTAATGGCATCTAAAAGTGATGAAAAAGTTGGAAGAAAGGCGATTGAAATCCTAGAAGAATTTGGTGTTGATTATAAAGTTATATACGCATCTGCCCACAGAACACCTGAGAAAATAAAAGAGATTGCAGAAAGTGACTCAGATGTTTTTATTGCAATAGCTGGCTTATCTGCTGCACTTCCGGGAAGTATAGCTTCGTATACAACAAAGCCAGTTATAGGGGTTCCTGTTTCTGGGAAGGTGAATTTGGATGCAATACTTTCCATTGTTCAGATGCCTCCTGGAATCCCAGTTGCCTCAGTTGGACTTGATAGAGGAGATAATGCTGGGTTGCTTGCAGTTGAAATCCTTGCTTTAAAAAATGAGAGATTGAAAGAAAAACTCGAGCAATATAGGAGAAAAATGAGGGAAAAATATGTTTGATGCAAAGGAATTTGTGAAAAATGCAATTGAAGAGTTAAGGGGAGAGGTTAAAGGAAGGGCAATTATTGCTGTATCTGGAGGTGTCGATTCAACAGTTGCAGCAAAAATAGGGAGTATGGCGTTGGGTAAAAATCTTACCGCAGTTTATGTTGATACTGGATTTATGAGAAAAGGGGAGAGTGAATTTGTAAAAAATCTTTTTGAAAAAATGGATTTGAAATTCATTTTTGTTGATGCAAAAGATGAATTTATTGAAGCATTAAAAGGTGTAATTGACCCTGAGGAAAAAAGAAGAATTATAGGAGAAAAATTTATAAGAATATTTGAAAGAGTTGCAAAGGATGAAAAAGCAGAGTACTTAATTCAGGGAACAATCGCTCCTGATTGGATTGAGAGTGGTGGAGGACTTAGAGATACAATAAAAAGCCATCATAATGTTGGGGGACTTCCAGAAAATATGAATGTAAAAATTGTTGAACCACTCCGCCACATATATAAAGATGAAGTTAGAAAAGTTGCAAGATATTTAAATCTGGAAGTGGCAGAAAGACAACCATTTCCTGGCCCGGGACTTGCTGTAAGAATACTTGAGGAGATTGATGGGAAAAAAATTGAGATTGTGAGAGAGGCATGCCACATAGTTGAAGAGGAAATTGATAATGCATATCATAAGGGGATTATAGAGAAGCCTTGGCAGTATTTTGCTGTTTTACTTCCTGTAAGAAGCGTTGGAGTTAGGGGGGATATAAGAGCTTATGGATATACAATTGCAGTTAGAAGTGTTGATTCTGTTGATGCAATGACTGCATCCTATACCAAACTTCCACATGATTTATTGGAGAAAATTGCAACGAGAATAACAAATGAGATTAAAGAAGTAAATAGAGTTGTATATGATATCTCAAATAAACCACCTGCAACAATAGAATGGGAGTAAAATGGAATGGAATGAATGGAAACCATTTTATGAAAAAATTTTAATGGATTTTGGTTTTAGCATAAAAAAAGATGAGGAATCTGCCATTCTGGCAGTTAAAATAAAAAAAAGCAATATATCTCCAGAAGAGATAAAAAAAATCATTTTCAACAAAATTGTCAGTATATGCGGTGCAGGAAAAAAATTAAAAGACGAGATAAATGAAATAGAAGGTATTATTATTTCTGCAGATGAAGCAACTTCTATTTTATTAAATAAAAAAATTTTTCCCGATATTATAACAACTGATTTAGATGGGAATATTGATGACATATTATATGCAAACAGCAATGGGAGTATTGCAATAATACATGCTCATGGAGATAATATGAAAAATTTGGAAGAATATCTTCAAAAATTTTCTGGGAAAATTATGATTACAACACAGTCAAAACCATTTAATGGCATATATAATTTTGGAGGATTTACCGATGGAGATAGAGCATACTGCATTGCAGAGCATTTCAAAGCAAGAAAAATAAAATTAATTGGCTTCGATTTTGAAAATCCAGCACCAAAAAAAGGAAAAGATATGGAAATTAAGAAAAGAAAGTTGAGATGGGCAAAAAAAATAATAGAAAATTTAAAAGAAAGGAGAGAGGATTATGGATACATGTCTCCTGAATAGCTGTCCGCATAGAATGGGTGTGCATTTATATAGCTCTTTTTCTTATCATCAGATTTACTGGTAATGAGAATTGTATTTGTTTGATTTTATAAGATAAGGAAATTAGATGATAAACATTTTTGTGTGATAACTGAAAAGTGAAACTAATGTTATTTATAATCTGATTGTGTTGAACTTAAAATTGTGCTAACAGCGCTTAACAGTATCTCCGCATGTTAGCTAAAATTGCTGTTAGCATGACTTGTTTTTGCTAACAGCAATGTAAAAAGAAGGAATTGTCTGTTCCTTTTCATCTTCATCATTATGGATCACAAAAATACGCTTTCTCTGTAAAATAATGAACGAAAGATAGTGTTGTAACTGAAGAAAAATGATCAATTAAAAATTTCATTGTTTTAAGATACATTAAACAATCTCTTAGCAATCTTTCAATTTCTCTCTCCTTTCTCATTTCATCTTCG
>DRIF01000124.1 GCA_011052825.1 Thermoplasmatales archaeon | reverse complement strand
TGATAGCAGAGAGATGGAAGGATTTGATCGAAGATGAAATGAGAAAGGAGAGAGAAATTGAAAGATTGCTAAGAGATTGTTTAATGTATCTTAAAACAATGAAATTTTTAATTGATCATTTTTCTTCAGTTACAACACTATCTTTCGTTCATTATTTTACAGAGAAAGCGTATTTTTGTGATCCATAATGATGAAGATGAAAAGGAACAGACAATTCCTTCTTTTTACATTGCTGTTAGCAAAAACAAGTCATGCTAACAGCAATTTTAGCTAACATGCGGAGATACTGTATTGCTGTTTATGCTTTTATTTGAACAATTTTAATCAATATGGGCTTCTCTTTCCTATTACAGGCATTGAGGCAAGAGATGCTTTTGCTCCTTCTGCTGCTGAAGTTATTATTTGCCTAACTCCTCCTGTTATATCTCCCGCTGCAAATACTCTCTCAATATTTGTTCTTCCCATTTCATCTACAATTATATAACCATTCTCATCTAATTTAAGTCCAATCTGTTTGGCAAGTTTGTTTTGTGGCTCTTCGCCAATAGAAACAAAGACGCCATCTACTTTAATCACTTTCTTTTCTTCAGTCTTTACATTTTTTATTTTAATTCCTGATACCATTTCATCTCCAATTATTTCTTCAACAATGCTATTCCATATGAATTTAACACCCTTTTCTTTTGCTTCCTTTTCCAGAGCTTTCTCTGCTCTCAATTCATCTCTCCTATGGATGATTGTTACATCAATATCAATTTGTCTCAAAAAAATTGCTTCAATTACTGCACTATTACCTCCTCCAATAACTGCAACTTTTTTCCCTTTGAAGAAAAATCCATCACAGGTTGCACAATATGATACTCCTTTCCCTTGAAATTCTTTTTCACCTTTTACTCCAAGTTTTCTATGCTCAGTTCCTGTGCATAATATTACAGCACCAGCAAAATATCTGTCTTTATCTGTAACAACTTCTACTCCCTCTTTACCAACTTTAATTTCCTTTACTTCCTCTCCAAATTTCATCTCTGCATAATCCATTGCATGCTCTTTCATTTTTTCCATCAATTCAACTCCTCCTATGCTTCTAAATCCTGGATAATTCTCAACTTTTGGAGCCTCCATTGTCAAACCACCTCCCATACCCCTGTCAAAAACAACAACCTTTGCCCCACTCCTTCCTGCATAAATGGCTGCAGAATAACCTGATGCACCAGCCCCAACAATGACAATCTCATAATCGTATTTCATAAGTGTAAAAACTATTTTGTATTTAAGCATTAATCTATGATATCTTGCTGTTCTAAAATAAATTAAATATCTTCTGCATTTATTTCCACTTTTTCCTTTCCTATAAAAATTGCTTTTATACTATCACTTGGGATAACTTTAATTTTATCACATTTCACAGATAGTTTTATTCCAAATGCAACATCTTCATTTCCATAAACTTCTATCTCATTTATTGACATTTTATTTTTTATTTTTTCACCAATTTTAATTCCCATTCTTACATATTCATTAAAAACATCTTTGTCCTTTGCAATATTGTATAAATCTAAAAAAAGGTCTGGCTTTGTATTTTTTAATGTTGGTCTGCCAATTCTTGCTTCTCTGAGCAATTCAAAATCTATATCATATGTTACAAAATCCTCTTTAAAATATTCTGCTCTTGCAAGTAAATCTCCCTTTGGGCTGTATATCTGTCCCCCTCCCCAAAATGTGAGTCCGTCTTCTTCTCCCACTAAATTTGAATATGAGACAAAAACTGTATTCTCTATCGCTCTTGCAGGTAGAACCTTTTCAAAATATATTTTGGTTGTTGAAGGTGAAGCAGATATGCAAGCTATTAAATCAGCTCCTTTCAGAGACATTCCTTTCACCAATTCAGGAAAGAATATGTCATAGCATATGCACATCCCTATCTTCCCATATTCTGTGTCGAATATCGGCAAATCATTTCCAGGAGCAAAATAAAATTTTTCTTCAAATGGTCCGAAGTTTGCCAAAAAGTTTTTACTGTATATATAAACTTTATGTGGAGTAACCATGACAGCAGAATTGTAGATTAACCCGCTTCTTTTCTCAATTGGCATTCCAAAAATTATTCCACATTCCTTATTTCTTGCAATTTTCTGGATTTCCTTTATTGATTCTCCATCCTCTTTTTCTGCAAGTGAAACAATCTCTTCCCTGCAAATGTATCCTGTGAGAAACATCTCTCCAAAGACATATAACTCTGCATCCTCCCCCTTCACAATTTTCTCAATCTTTTTTATATTCCTTTTTTTATTCCCCTTTTTTGGATTTGCATTTACTAAGCAGATTTTCATCGGAAGAAATAAATTTAACTCTTTTATAACTTTTCATGCTTAAAATTAATGAAAAGGAAACAGTTAAGATAATAACAAATTTTATCAGGGAATATGTTCAAAAATCTGGAGCTGACAAAGTTGTTATTGGCTTATCTGGGGGCGTAGATTCAGCTGTTGTTGCAAAACTTGCCACAATTTCTCTCGGCAATAAATCAGTTCACTCACTCTTTCTTCCAGATATATCCACTCCTCTACTTGATTTTGAGCATGCCCGCATGATGGCGAAAAATCTTGAAATAAATTATAAAGTTATAGATCTCTCTCCAATCATACATTCAATAACAGATACTTGCAATGGAATGGATGAAATTACTCTTGGAAATATAAAAGCAAGATTGAGAATGATATTTTTGTATCAGATTGCAAATAGCAAAAATGCCCTCGTTTGCGGTACCTCAAATAAAACCGAATTGCTTACTGGATATTTTACAAAATATGGAGATGGAGCCAGCGATTTAATTCCGTTGGGGGATTTATACAAAACGCAGGTTTATCAAATTGCAAAATATTTAGAGATACCTGAAGAAATAATCGAAAAGAAACCAACAGCAGGCTTGTGGAAGGGACAGACAGATGAAGATGAACTTGGCATAAGCTATGAAAAACTTGATAAAATTTTATATGGAATAGAAAGAAAAATGGAAATTAAAAAAATTGCAGAAATTTCAGAAGTTGAGGAGAAAGAGGTTCTTAGAATATACGAAATGATAAAAAAAACTGAGCATAAAAGGAGATATCCTCCAATTCCAAAAGTTGGTTTTAGAACAGTTGGAATTGATTGGAGATTTCCTCTTGAGTTATGAATTATTTAAAGCATTTTTTCAGTTCATCATATTTTTTTTGCAAAATTTTAAGAGCTTCTTTTAATGCTTTCTCAGCTGTTAAAGAACCATCTGTTTCATATTGCATTATTATTCTGCTTCCATCTCCTCTCACATTTATGGCTCCTTTTTTGCATGAATCGGAACAACTTTTGCATAAAATACATTCTTCAATATTTCTCACTGTTATTTTATTCCTTTTTATTTCAAGTATGTTTCTTGGGCATGCATCAACACATGCAGAACATAAATTGCATTTCTCCTTGTCTATTTCAATTACAGGATAATATTTATATCCTATGCCACACACAACCTGCCATTTTGCATGCTGATTGCCTGTGCCAAGCTCCGCCTCCGCCTCCAGAATGAGGCGCTGGTTTTTTTGAAGTTTTACTATTGGAATGTTTTTGTCAACAACTGTCCACATTGAATCCTCTGGTCTTAAATCGCCTGAATATACAGTGCATTCTCCTTCTTTACTGAGAGTATAATGGATGGTGCAACTTGGACACCCATTTCCCTTGCAACTGCATTCTTTTCTAAAGTTTAGTAAATCTAAATGAGTTGGCAAAGGAATTAAGCCAAGACGATGGGCAATAATTTCATCGAATAAGGCAGAGGTGTTATCGTATATGGTAACCTTTTCTATTGCAAGCTTTGGTATATCTGCAATCATTGTTCTCCTTATTGAATTTACAAAATATGGCGATGTATCTTCAAACAAAACTTTTGCATAATTTTCTTTCAATTCCAAAAATTTAATTTTCATACCCTTCTTCCTCTTTTTCCTCCTTTCTCTCTGCATCCATCATGTGGCAGTGGTGTAACATCTTCAATCCTTCCTATTTTCAATCCAGCTCTTGCCAAAGTTCTTATAGCTGCCTGTGCCCCAGGACCAGGGCTTTTACTTCTTCCTCTTCCTATACCTCTCACCCTTATATGAACTCCTTCTATTCCCTTCTCCTTTATTTCTTCTGCAACTCTCTGGGCAGCAATCATTGCTGCATATGGAGATGGTTCATCTTTATCAGCTTTAACAACCATTCCTCCAGAGCATTTGGCGAGAGTTTCTGCTCCTGTTACATCTGTAATTGTGATTATTGTATTGTTATGAGAAGAAAATATGTGTGCTATTGCCCATTTCTCCATATTAGCTCTCCTCCTTCATTTCTTCTTCCATTCCTCTTCTCTCCAGCAAATCTTTTTCCTCAATTTTTGGTCTCATTGGATGCATTTCATCATTCAGAGGAGAAGAATATGAATATTTAATTTTATCCTCTTCCATTTTCCTCACTATATATGAGGGAACTCTTACCTTTCTCTCATCAATTGCAATATGTCCATGCACAATTAGTTGGCGGGCGTGTTTTGGAGTTTTTGCAAGTCCATGTAGATATACTAGAGTTTGCAATCGTCTTGCTAATATATTTTCAATATTAAGTGCAAGAACGTCATCAAGAGTTGAATTTTCAGGGAGTATACCAAGTCTTGCCAATCTCTTAAGAAATTTCTCCTTTTCTTCCTCTGATTCTTCTCCAGTTCTTGCCAGCAATCTTCTCGCCTCTCCTCTTATCCTCCTCAGAAATGTTTCTGCTTTCCATATCTCCTTTTTATTTTTAAGCCCATATTTGTATAATATTTCCCCCTCTCTTTTTATTCTTTCTCCTTCCCATGGATGAGAGGGTGTTTCATATTTTTTTCTCGGAAATCTGGGGTCTCCCATATTATCTTCCTCTTCTTCTAACCACTCCAACAGTCAAACCCTTTCTTTTATTGCTCCTTGTCCTCTGTCCTCTTACAGGAAGTCCTCTTTCGTGTCTTATACCACTGTAACACCTTATTTTCTTCAATAAATTTATGTCCTCTCTCTTTGTGAGGTCAATTTCAGTTCCTACTAAATGAATATCCTTTCCAGTAAACAAATCTTTTCTCCTATTCCTCAACCAAGGAGGAAGCCACTCATTTATTTTTTCAATTGCCCCACTCAGTTTTTCAATTTCATCATCATTCAGATTCCCTATTCTTATTTTTTTATCTACTCCAGTATATTGCAAAATTGCGTTTGCTGTCATAAAATTTATTCCCTTTATCTGAGTGAGAGCATACAGAGTAGGTTTGTTTCCATCTATATCTGTGGCTGATATTCTTACTATATATTTGAAATCCTTATTCTCTTCTGTCATAAGTGGCATAAAATAGCAATTGTATATTTAATATTTACTCATTGAAAAATAGCATTGAAAAACATGAATAGATTAAAAGTAGATAATAGAGACATACTTAAGGCGAGATAATGTTTTGTACAGAATTTAAAACTTTGGATAAAAATTTATATATTCCTCTTTCTTCCCCCTATCTTTTTTATACTTAATTTGTTTAATTTTGTGGAATTATTTGAGCTTGCAAAATATCCTTTCATGAAAGAAGCAAAAGAATGGGTAAAGAATGAGAAGGTGAGTGTTGAGGAGATATTATTTGATGAATTGTATGAAAGGGCAAGGGAGAGGGGAGTGAGAAGAGTTAGAGAAGCAATTGAAGATGGAATCGTAGGAGAAATTCCACTTGTAGATGAAGCTGATTGTATAATGGAAATTTTCTCCTATCCAGTGGCAAGAATGATTGTAATTTCAATTGAGAATGAATATTTGTTGCGCCGTTATGCGCTGGCGGAAGCCAAAAAAGCTTATTTGCATATGAAGATAGAACCATTTGAATTTATAAAAAAGTTATCAGAAGAATTTGGAATAGAAATTAATGGAAATGAAATACATTTCTTGGATTATTTGAAGTATGCTCCGACATGGGATTTTAAGTGGAAACTGGTGAACAGGGATTTAAAGAATGGTTATGTTAAAATAGAGAAAAATGAAATAGCCCGTTTGATACAGGAAGCAATAAGAAAAAAAATTTATGATGAATTGATTTATGCATTTGCTCCACCAGAAGTAAAAAAGGTTTTTAAAAATGAAATAATGAGTATAAGAAGTAAATTCTCTTTTAAGAATAAGGAAATTAAAACAGGGGAAATCAGCCATCAATATTTTCCTCCATGTATAAAAAATTTGATTAATTCTGCAAAAGCGGGATTGAATATTCCTCATGTTGGTCGTTTTACTTTAGTTACGTTTCTCAATTCCATTGGAATGGATACAGAAGAAATACTGAAAATTTTTTCTTCTTCTCCAGATTTTAACTCAGAAAAAACAAGATATCAGATAGAACATATTACTGGAAAAATATCAGCAACTATCTATTCCACTCCAAAATGTGACACTATAAGAACATGGGGATTGTGTTATCCAGATGAATTCTGTAAAAAAGTCAGCCATCCTTTATATTACTACAGGAGGAGAAAAAAATGAATTTTCTCAGGAAGAAATTTTCCTCTTATTATTTTCATCCAAAAATTGAATTCCCAGAAAGATTTGACAGGAGAGAATATGCGTTCATCTTTTTTAATGAAGATAAAATGCATCGCCATATCTCATTTCCCTCTACAATTTCTCTCGAAACCTATTTAAAAATGAATGCTCCGGCCCATGCTTATTATTCCTCTGCCTATTATCGCAATCCATCTGCTGGCACAATGAAGGAAAAGGAATGGATGGGTGCAGATTTAATATTTGATTTGGACGCAGACCATTTGCCAGATGTTGAAAATTTATCTTATGAGGAAACTTTAGAAAAAGTAAAATTAGAACTTAAAAAATTGGTATCTTTTTTAACTGAAGATTTTGGATTTAGTAAAAAAGATTTAAAAATTTATTTTAGTGGTAGTAGAGGATATCACTGCCATGTGATAAACAAAAAAGTTCTTAGTTTGGATAGTCAGGAAAGGAGAGAGATAGTTGATTATGTAACTGCAACAGGAATAAACTTAAATGGAGTTATGAAAGAAAGAAGTATATATAAGGAAAAATTCAGGGATAAAACTTTTGAAATTTATCCAATGGAAGGGGGATGGAGGGGAAGAATTGCAAGAGAAATAATAAAGTTTTTCCATGAAATAAAATCAATGGAAAGAGAAGAAGCTTTATCTAAATTGATGGAAATAGAAGGTATAGGGAGAAGAACTGCAGAAGAAATATACAATGCTTTAACTGATGAAAGAATAAAAAGAATAGAATATGGAAAAATAGACCAGACAACAGGATTTAAAAGAATAGCCAAACCTTTAATAAAAAAAATTGCTGTTTCACTGCACAGTGAGACAGATGAGCCAGTTACAACAGATGTTAAAAGATTAATAAGGTTGCCTGGCTCTCTTCATGGAAAAACTGGTTTGAGAGTTACAAAATTGGAAATTGATGAAATAGAAAATTTCTCTCCATTGAGAGATGCAGTTGTGTTTGGAGAGAAGGAGATTAAAATAAAATTGGTTAAACCAATCAATACAAAGATGATGGAAAATGAATTTAATTTAGAAAAAGGAGAAACAAAAGTTCCAGAATATCTTGCTGTATTTCTTATAGCCAGGAAAATGGCTACTCTTTGAATTTTTTTCTTACATATACCGCTCCAACTGCAACAACTGCAACCAGCAATGCTATTACATACATTCCAAATACTCCCTCTTTTATTTCATGAGGATATTCAACTGCGCCAAATGGCGTATGCCCATCTATATTTTCATTACTTTCTATTGCATATGGTTCTTCCCATGAGTGCAATGGAGAATATACCACCAAATCTGGGTCTCCAAAATAACAAACATTCTCTTTTATATCCCACCACCACTGCTTAGTTAAATAGCCAATGCCAGTCTGCATGATTCCATTGGTGAATGCTTCTCCTGCTGCCTTGCCTAAAGCTATGTCTCTTGCAAACATTTCAACTGCAAATGCTGAATACCATGAAGTTTCCCATGGGTCTATCACTTGGAAAACTGAACCATGCCTTATTAAAGTTAAATGAAGATAGGTATTTGAAATAAGGCATGAGCCAGCATTGAAACCACATGAATGTATATTTCCTAAAGCTTTGTCTATATCATAACCATTATAATCTTTTGTTCTCAATCTTCCAAATAAAACTGTTATTATGTTGCCGTCATATCCAGCAATTTTTCCAAGCAATGTATTTTTTATTATTGGTATATCACTCAATTTTGCTGGAACAATGTCAATTCCTAGGAGTTTACTCTGAGAGAGAACATCTGGTTCCTCTGTGCACCCATCTAAATAGCCAGGTAGGAAAATTTCATATCCACGCCATGGATTCGGTTCTATAGTCGGCAAACTTATATTTATTCCAAAGAAACCTGGAACACCATATGGATCCCAGAATGACAAGCTTCCTGAATCACCATGCCATCCATGAGTGCATTCAAGCCACATTATAACCCCGCGATTCAAGTTTTCCATTGTGGCTGTAAAATTTGTTGTGTGTGCAATATCATAGCCAGCTTTTTTGAGATAGAAAGGGACTATCTCACTCTCAGTTAAATCAGGCCAGTATGAGCCATATTTTCCATATTTGGCAAGAACATTATTATCTATTGGATGTGTGGATGGCTCATAATATGGTGTTATCCCGCTGGCACATGTATAGTTGAATCCCCAGTATTTACTTGCCCTTTCATTAAAACGATGGGCATATGTTATCCATGAGTTCAGCACAGGATAGTAAAAATGCTCTTCCTGGCTTGGCTTTATTATGTTCAATGCTCCTGTGGGCATCCTCACGCTTTTACTTCCATTTATTAGTTCTACACCATTTTTGCTGACAGCGGGATTTGCAAATATAACCGCTGGATAAAAAACACTTCTGCATATCCAGTAGGAAGTATCTACAGGAGTGCCAATTATTCTCCCGGGGTAAGCAACTCCAACGAACATTCTGTCCCACGGTGTGCCAATATCAAATTGACCTGCAACTGTTATCAAGCTTTCAATTTCCCCAGGTTTTTCAAGTCCATTTTCTTTCAAAAAGCCATATACTTCCTTTCCAGTTAGATACATTGCTGCAACATTTGGCTCTTCATCTCTTATTGCATGTTTTTTCCACCATTCATTATGCCATACAACAGCTCTCGAAAGCTCTGGATGCATATCTACAGCTATTAACGGACAACCATGATGAGCTGCCAGGTAGGCGGCAGGAGCAATATATAATGCTCCATTTTTTTCTCCTTCTGGTTTAAGTTTTTCAACAAACCAGTAACTCCACGGATCAATTGTTGTAAAAACTATATCATTTTCATCTGTTATGTTCCTTATATCAGTATATATGTCTAGGAGAGAGGTATATTCTTTTCTTACTTCAGAAATACTTTTCAACTCTTCTTTAACTATTGAATTTCCTCCTATATCCATAAAATAGATTTTTTTCACTCCAAGTTTTTTAAGTGCATTTTCAACTTCAGATGGAATTCCATCTGGTTTAACATATAATAGAGGGGCATTATTAAGAGAAGCAAGCACAGCACCTTCAGCAGCATTCATTATATAGTTTGCCTGATATTCAGGCAGTTTGCATTCCCATGAATACTTTAGAGTATAACTTATAGATGAATTACTTTCATTTAGTTGAATTATTACAGCTTTATATCCTCCCTCTCCAAGCTGATCTAAATGCAATTTCTGTTTCGAAACATTTGTTTGTGTAGCTTCCCCAACAGCAACATTATTTTCATCTACAATTATTAATCCAAGTTTTCCATCTCCTTTCCAGTTTAGTTCAAAATCTACATTTCTTGCCATGAAAGGTGGCAAATCAGGCAGTTCAATTTCTTCTCCAGGATATAGTTTTAGATTGATATAGTATGTAACCTTTCCTGTAAGCATGTCTGTAATTCTCTGTCCCACTGTTCCGTGCCTCTCGCCTGCTAATCCTTTTGTGGGGATGTCAACAATTGCAGCTTTCCATCTCCCAGGATTATAAACGTATGTTCCCAGCTCTTCATAAGGACCAACGAGAATGTTCCAGTTTTCTGAAGATGCAACCTCCATAAGTTGATTTTCATCATCATAACAATAGAGCTGTAAATCAGGGTCTGCAGATGGAACTGTAAGTCCTCCTTGAAGGAGACCCAATGTTGCAATAAACATAAATGACGGGAGCCAGCTTTTGGATGGCCAGTATAAGTCAGCTTCTATATATTTATATTCAGGAGATACATAAAAATCATTATACTGAGGGGCTATTGAATCCTGTTTAATTCCCGTCAGAACCAACTCTTTTATCTCCTTTGATGATATTTTCCCGCTTAACTCTTTTTCGGTTCTGTTATAACTTCCATAGTTTACGTCACCAACAACAGCAACAACTGCAGAATCGCTGTAACTCCAGTCATGAAGGGCAACATCACTTGATATTTTATATATATCGTTGCTGTTTATCACACTATAGTTGTCTGCTTTCCATGGTTTTTCATTCATATTTATATATTCAATTTCCCTCAATTTTCCAGCATATTTTATCCAATCCTCCATAAAATAATCCAAGCCTTGACGTGAATTTAGGGAAAGTTCCTCCTCCTTCCCCTTTTTATAATCTTCATAGAAAAGTAGAGGGTATGAATACATCCTTCCAGTTTTTTCATCATAAAAAACGCTTGCAGGTATGGCAGACATATAAGCAAAGTCGTCCACCAAGCTGTTTTCCTCAAATTTCACAAAAGTTGCTTTCTTTAAAGGAACTACTTTATTCCATGAAACTCCTTCAAATCCAGAAGGAAGTTCTTCTATTTCTTTTGCAAAAGCTGGCATCAATAATAATGAAACTATTGCTAAAGGAATAATCTTTTTCAGCATGGTAATAAATGAGATATTAATATTTAAGTATTTCATGCATTATTATTATGCTGAATTATTCAAAATTACGTAATATGGAACAGAGAGAAAAATCAACTTCACTTTTGCTAGATGTTGGGGCAGATTTTTATAAGCAGACAGCCCAGTATGTAAAAGAATTGGAGGATAGATTGGAGGAGGAAAAAGTAAGGAATCCTTCATCAAAAAAAGTAGTCCTGCTCTCAGATGAATTGAGAAATACAAAGAGAATATGGAAAAGCATATTTGAAAGGAGAGAGAAAAAAATAGTTCTCTCTGCTTTATCATTTGTAAGAGGAAGTAAAGAAACGCCAAAAAATTTAACAAGAGAAGAAAAAATTTTTTATGATGCAATAATTGAGATACTAAAAGAACACAGAAAAAGAGTATTTGAAAATCATGAAAAGGAATTTGTTGTTGTGAGGATTATGGAAGATATTCCTCAGTTTATTGGAGGTGATATGAAGAAATATTCCCTTAAAAAAGAAGATGTTATATCTCTTCCACTTGATGTTGCCAAAATTCTTATAAAAAGAGGGGTCGCAGAAGAGGTTACTGCAAAATTTTGATTTCATTCAATAGTTGTTCCATTATTATGCCTGCTTTTCCCCTCAATACGTAATCAGCTACTGAAGTTAGTGCTGTATTTTCCTGATTAATCTCAATTATTTTCGCTCCTCTTCTTTTTGCAATTAATGGGAGCTCAGAGGCAGGATACACTTCACATGATGTTCCTATTATCATAAATAAATCACATTTATTTGCAAGTTGGAAGGATTTAAGAAAAGCATCTCTTGGAATTTCCTCACCGAAAAAAACTATATCTGGTTTTATTATTCCATTGCACTCACATTTTGGAGGTAAATCATTTAGTTTTATTTGGTTATATTCATATTCTCTTTCGCATCTCATACATTTCATTTTTGTGAAGTTGCCATGAAATTCTATTATATTTTTGCTTCCTGCTTTTTTGTGAAGGTTATCAATATTTTGAGTTATAATTGCTTTAATATAGCCAGATTTTTCCATTTCTGCAAGTGCATAATGAGCTTTGTTTGGCTCAGCTTTTTCCATATTTAAAATCATATCTTTTAACATTTTCCATATTTTTTCTGGATTTTCTAAAAAATTTTGAATATATCCATATTCATTTATGTCATATCTATTCCATATACCATCTTTACTTCTAAAATCTGGAATGCCTGACTCTGTGGATATTCCCGCCCCCGTCAAAACAATGCAGAAATTTGAATTTTTTATTTCCTCTGCAACATTTTTCATGTTCCTTCTTTCCAGCTTTCCATATATTTTATCTGTTCTTTCGTGAGTTTATCTATCTTTATACCCATTGTTTCAAGTTTTCTTTTGGCTACTTCTCTGTCTATTTTTTCTGGAACTTTATAAACTTTATTCTGCAGTTTTCCTTCATTTTCAATCATCCATTTAACGCATAATGCCTGATTTGAAAAGGACATATCCATAACTTCTGGAGGATGTCCTTCTGCAGCAGATAAATTTACAAGCCGTCCTTCTGCAAGCAAATAAATCTTTCTACCATTTTTTAAAATATATTCTTCCACATTTTTTCTCACTTCTTTTTTTTCTACTGCATTTTCCTCAAGCCATTCAACATTTATTTCATTATCAAAATGTCCTGAATTTGCGAGAATTACACCATTTTTCATTTTCTTAATTTCTTTTCCATCTATCACATGCTTATTCCCTGTGACTGTTATGAATATGTCCCCTATTTTGCTTGCTTCACCTATGGGCATTACTGAAAATCCATCCATTACTGCTTCCAGTGCTTTAACTTCGTCAACCTCACATATTATAACTTTTGCTCCCATTCCTTTCGCTCTTCTCGCCAGTCCTTTCCCACACCATCCATAACCAACAATAACAATGTTTTTTCCTGCAAGCAATAAAGAGGTTGCTCTCAATATCCCATCTATGGTGCTTTGCCCAGTTCCATATCTATTGTCAAACAAATATTTTGTCATTGCATCATTAACTGCTATAACCGGATACTTAAGTATGCCCTCTTTTTCCATTGTTTTCTGCCTTTTCACTCCTGTTGTTGTTTCTTCTGTTCCTCCAATAACATTTTTTATCAGATTTTTTTTCTTAGTGTGGATTGTTGTTATTAAATCTCCTCCGTCATCCATTGTAATATGGGGATTTATCTTTAAAACATTTTCAATGCACCAGTAGTATTTTTCACTGTTTCCTCTCCAGGCATATACATTTATCCCATTCTTTGCCAGATAGGAGGCGACACCATCATTTGTTGAAAGTGGATTAGAACCAGCTAAAGCCACTTCAGCTCCTCCTGCCTTAAGAGTTTCTATCAGAACAGCAGTTTCCTTTGTTACGTGTAGACATGCGGATATTCTCATATTTTTCAAAGGTTTTTCTTTTTCAAAATCTTTTCTTATACTCATTAAAACTGGCATATGGGATTCAGCCCACTTAACAAGTTTCTCTCCTTCCTCATATAAATTTATGTTCTTCACTTTGTAAGGCATGAATAGAAAAAAAATCTTATTTTAAAATGCTTTGGTTAAAAAATTAAAAAGGGAGAGGTTATGGGTCTCCATTCCATATTGACTCCTGGTTAACTGCCACCAGAAATCCATCTCCCTGATTTATGAGGAAGTCGCTGGCTCCAGGGACATATAAATCAAAGTCAGCAACACTTGCATTCCATTTCAGCACAATAGAGCATCCAAGAATCTTGGTGTATATCAAGGAAGCATTTACAGGTTCTTCATTAAACCATCCAAGCATGTTCCATCCAATGTATAATGGAACAGCAACGCTTTCTATTGGCATTCCAGAAACGTTGAATAATGTATCACTGCTGATTCCGACTAAATATCCAACTCCATCCTCAATTGGAAAATCATTTGGCACGCCAGGAGCGTATAAGTCAAAGTCAGCAACACTTGCATTCCATTTTAATATGATAGTGCATCCAGGAATATCTGCAAGCAATGATGAAGCTGTGTAATTATTTTCAACTGGAATTGTGATTAAATTCCATCCCTGGAAGAGGTAAAATGTAAACATGTTTATCGCTGTTATCTGCAATGATGGAGACCACTCGCTTTCAGCATTATTGACATCCTTCGCCTTTACTGTAATGTTGTATATGCCTGCCTCATTCCATGAATGATTTGTTGTTACAATTGCTCCAGATGGATATGGACCAAGCCATGTTGTATTGCTACCATCGCCCCAGTCGAACATGTAATATATATCGTCTCCATCTGGGTCTGTTGTATTTGTTGAGAAGGAATATTCTGTGCCAGTTATTACTGTTGTTGGACCAGATGGTAGGACTGGTGTATCTGGAGGTGAATTCAGAGTGTATGGAATTGCAAAACCTGTTACTTCAGTAACACCAAATACTCCAATCAAAGTTACGCTTGCATCAGAAACATTACATGTATACAAACCTCCAAAATATCTCTGTCCCGAAGGAGCAAGTTCTATGGTAGCTCCTCCTTTTATTGGATATATAAATGCTGCCAGATAGAGAATATTATTATCCTTATCAAAAGCCATATCCTGTGCATAATTCAAACTTAAACCTGTACTGCCTATTAATGTTGCTGAGCCTGTTGTTTTGTTTATAGAATATAAGCCTTCATCTGCCAAATCTAAACCATATAAGTTGCCATTTGCATCGCATGCAATTCCAATCATTACGCCAGCATTTCCCATTGCCCCAACTACAGATGCCGAGCCACTATTCATATCTATTGTATAAAGAACAGTTGAGCCACATGCATACATTGTATCTGTCGTTGGGTCATATGCTAATCCATTTAAAGTTTGAGTTGAGCCAGATGCCCCAACCAAAGTCATGCTTCCTGTTGATGGATCAATAGTCCATATGTTTGAGTTACTTCCTGATGAACTATACTCGCATCCATACCATGTTCCATTGGCCCAGCATGCTCCAGCAATGAAATCTCCAGAAGAGGTTGGGGCAAGTAGTGTTACATTTCCTGGGTCGTCAGATGGAAATGATATAGGTCCTTCTGACATTCCTCCTTCATCATATGCATTGTATGCATAAAAGATGTCTCTTGCAAAAATTTTGAAATCATCATTTTTTTCGTCTGCTATCCCAATCGCTGAAAAAATGCTCATAACTAACAATATCCCAAATACGCCTCCTAATATTTTTTTCTTCATTTTATGCCTCCAATTAATGAAATATTTAGGGTGTTTTAAGTTTTTCTGTCAGTATCCTTCACCATGCCATTCGCTTTCCTCATCAACAGCAACCAGAAAGCCTTCTCCTCTTTTTATGACAAAATCATTTGGCACGCCAGGAGCATATAAATCAAAGTCCTGCATACTTGCATTCCATTTTAAAACGAGTGTGCTTCCCTGAATTGCATTGTATAATGATGAAGCATTTGTTTGCCATGAATTAAACCATCCAAGAATGTTCCATCCTATATAAAGATGAACTGAAACGTTCTGTACTGGTATATCAACTAAAGAAAATATTGAATCATGACTCATTCCAATGAAATATCCCTTTCCATTCTCCATAGCAAAATCATATGGGGAACCAGGAACATAAATAATGAAATCCTGCACGTTTGCATTCCATCCCAAAATAATGCTACATCCTTCTATGTCATTAAACAATGAAGAAGCATTGTATGAATTTTCACAGGGCAATGTAATCAAATTCCATCCTTTGTAAAGCATGAAGGAAAATAAACTTGAATTTATATTGAAAACAACGCTGTCATTATGCCCGTTATATTCTGCTGTTAGCATGGCAGTTCCATCATTCCATCCTGAATTAAATAGAATGCTTTTTCCATGGCTTGCATTTATGCTTGCATTTGATGCATAGTTGACGATACTCCAGTTTGCATCAATGAAATCAATGAAACCATATGTGTTGTTAAATGCAGAAGCATAAGCAATGAAGGATAAATTTGTTGAAATGTTGCAGTCAAAAATCTCATTTTTACTTTCAAATGTAATGAGAATATAATCTGTTGATGGTGGAGAAGGCATTACATATACAGTTTCATTATGCATAATTTCCACATTTCCCAATGCATCTGAAGAATAAAATTCAATAAAGTGCTTTCCGCTATCAGATATATTGAAAACCAAATTTTCTGAGACGTTTATCCATGAAGACCAGCTTCCATTCCATATTCTGTAACGGAGAATATATTCTCCTACTGAACAAATGCCTTCATCAGTTACATTTATGTAGATAGGGGTAGAATATGTAATCCATTTTATTCCAGTGCCATTTATATAGTATGGTTGTCCAAATTCAAAAGTGCTTTGCGGTGGTGTATCATCAACATAATGAGTTTGGTTATGCACTGTTTCAGCATTTCCTGCATTATCAATGCTATAGAATTCTAAATAATGCTTGCATTCCCCTGTTAAGGTGAAATTGCCTGTGTATATCATCCATGGTGTCCATGCACCATTATACCATATTCTATAATATGTTGCATTAACACGTGAACCAACATCTGTTGCATTCAATGATATAGGTGTTGCTCCTGTAACATAAGATTTTCGGTATTCAATACGGAAAGTCCAGTCAAAAACCAGCCCGTTGTATATATCAGTTGAATTCCCATCCATATATCCTATTCCATCTGGATATGCATCAACAACATTTGAATAGGCGAACATCCATGAATAATTATATCCGGTGTCAACATCAAAATAGTATGTTTGATTTGGATTTATAAAAACTGTGTCATTAAATTCAAATTGAATCCATGTTGGCATTGCTAAATATCCCGGATTCATAAAAGTCCATGCAATTTGTGTAAAGTTGGCATCGTATAAATGAATATAAATTTCTCCTGTCTCATTTCCATTTGAAATTAAAGAAATATTTATTGCATTTAAGTAGCACTGGCTTGGCACAAAACTTTGATAATCATAAAGTGGGAAAGGTTGAAGGGTATCGCTCATGCTATAATTTTCTTGTTTTTGGTCAGCTATTTTTTCACTAAATTCTGGATTTCCTATATTCTTTAGTGTAAAAGGAGGAGTCGTATCATTTATTATTGGCCAGTTAAATAGTGAGGTATTTGTGGTAAGGAGGCAGTTTGAAGCATTAAATGAAAAATTATGAATTCCAGGAGGAAGATACAATCCATAAGTATATATTACTCCATCACTTGAATCATTATCATTTGGATCAAATGGAAGTAGATTATGTCCCATGCCATTAATTTTTATTTTTATATTTTGATTCCAGTAAGAATTCTTAATATCCCATCCACCAGATTTTGACTGCCATTTAATATCAGGAATGGTTTCATAAACTGCAATATCTGCATACATGTCATCATTGCTATATGAAGTAACTCTTATGTCAGCAGCTGGATTGTTACAACTATTTGACATTTCTGAATAATATATATCCCAGTTTCCATTTCTATTGTCATGCCATGAAATGAATGTATCTCCATTCCAGTAGCTTCCTGTTGTTTCAATACTTGGATACATTGATTGTCCGTCTAATGAATATGTATAGTTTCCATATGCTTTCCATGGATTGTACATGTCGCTCTGCCTTTTTTCATATATTACAACTGCCTGGTGGCGGGATGGCGGAGGCATGCCAGGTTGTTGCGTCCACATGAAGAATAGGGAGAGTGTATATATTTCCCATTGATTTGGTATATGTGTTGGCTCGCCTTCATGTCCAGGGTCGACGCCTCTTTTATCCATAAAGGCAATGTGGGGTCTTCCGCTATCGTCAACTGCTATATCTGGAGATGCAGAAGGAGCGAAATTTAGAGAGGAAACTATGATATCATCCGTTATAACCATCTCGCTATCATTTCCTGAATCACCGTTGCAGTCATCTCTGTATGGATTTAATTTTTCATAGCATATTTCCCATATCTGGTTGTAGATTGCTCTACGGTTCACAGGATCCCATATCCATTCCCATTTCTTTTTTTGCCAGGCGATATGCACAATGTTTTCTGGATCAACTGCAATTGCTGGTGAAATAGAGGGCATATCTCCATTACTTATTCTTGTGTCATCTATGAGCGTTGTTGGGACACCATTTGAAGCATTATCCTGCATTTGATAATATATCTGCCATTTGAAATCTCTGTAATCAGTCCATACAATGGAAACATTATGTCTTGAATCAACAACTATATCAGGATGCTCAATGAAGAGCGTGTTTGTTGCATTATCAACAGGTGGCATTATAATTCTTCCAGAAGCGCTTATGTCTTCTCCTGATATTCTATAATCTGGTGTAGTTAAATCAATTCCATTGTCTGATGAGGAGTAGTTGACAACGCTCCCAATTTTTGAATAATATATCTCTGAAAAAACATTTCTTTTATCCATCCATACAACATGCAGAATATCCCATATGTTAATCTGGGGATGTGCTATTTTATAAGGTGCATTTTTAAATTCAACAGGAATCTGCTTGCATGCATATGAATGTGCCTCTCTTACAGAAATCCATCCATCTTTGTTTAAATCTGCATTTGGTGATTTTGTTTTATCTATTCTTTCATAAAATCTATAGACGTATGAATAAGTTATTTCATCTTCTCTGCCAGATGTGCATATAATTCTGTTTGGTCCACATAAATCAGGAATAAAACCGCCAGAATGGCAGGTATCTACAACAACAACCATGTGTTTGTAGTTCATTTCATCAAGTTCAATGTCAATTTCATCGTCATACCAGTAATTGGAAGCAATCCATCCTTCATTTGGATCTGCGTATGTGCAGAATGCTTCATCTCTTCCATCCTCAAATTCATCATTTGATATACGTGGGTCGTTTCCAACTGGTCTATTTCCATTTGGCCATCCCCCGCCACTTTTATTCCATCCTCCTCCATGATTAATTAAGTTAATGAAGATTAAGTCATCGCATGTTGAGAGATTTTCCAGTTCATCAAAAGCCCATTGAAGATTGTCATGCGTTGCATTGGCATCAATCCATGTAAATTCTGAGTTGAAATTGTAGTTTATAGATTGCCAAGGATGCCACCCATTTTTGTCACGATATCCTCCCCTCTCAGATGCTGTCCCAACACCAAAATCAGGTATTCTCCATCTATTTCTATTTCCTCCTTCATCCCATATCCAGTAATAGTGTGTGAGGGCATAGATTTTATCATCTGTATAACCATTCGATACTAAATATTCTCTCGTCACGCAGGTTTCGTGTTTGAATCTTATTTCAGGCCATTCGTATCTCTCTATAAAAGCAAAATCCTTAAATTGGTTGTTAAAGGGGTCTAAGCTTGAGCCAGCGGGAGGATATGGGTTGGAGGAGGTGTCGTAACAGTAATGCCACTTATATGGGTCTTTTGAGGTGAGTATTATCCTGTATATTCTATTTGGAGAAAGACGTGTCGGCATTGTGATATAATATGACAACCATTGTGTACCAGATAGTATTTTTCCCGCTGGTGTTGAAAGAGAGAAAATTGGAATGTTATTTGAAACATCAAGGAGAGTGAGATTCAATGGATATGAGTAATTGTATTGTTGGATATCTTTTGTTATTAATACATCAATCCATATATCATCAGTTGAGTCATTCCAAACATTTCCTGCAACAAAATCCTGCCATGGATTTGATTGGTTTACCAATACACTATTATTTTCCAGTTTTTGCTGTTGGTCTGGATAATATCTTACTGGGGAAACAAGCAAGGCATACTTATTGCCATAGATGGTGTCATTCAGAAAAACTTCCTCATGTTCCTCTTCTGCTATTGAAGGGTATACGGAATCAGAATTGTTTAAATCTGATATGATTGTATTATTAACAATTATTTTTGGAACATTTTTTCTTATTTTTGTTTTTGTGCCTCCTGGACCACTAATAATCCATTCTTGTAGAGAACCATCTGGGTCTATCTGTTTATAATAGACTTCCCAATTGCCAGTTCTGTTGCTCATCCATACTATATGAACATTTCCTTCATAATCAATTAAATGGCGTGGATGTTCATCATCATTTGTTTCAATAACAACTGAATGTGAAGGATTAAATTGGGAGGCAACTCTGCCTGTATCTTCAATGTAAGTAACATTATAGCCAATGATTGTGCTTTCATTTCCAGATGATGAAGAAATGCTTTCATTTGTTAAATCGGGAGGGGTATCGTCTATCATAATTCCCTCATAAGTTTTCTCTTCCTCCATGTTTCCTGCATAGTCTATACTCCAGAAAGTTATTGAATGGGGAATAGATGATGAATATCCAGATAAATTAAATGGAGAAGTGTAAATTAATGGTACTCCCCCGTCTATTGAATAAAAGGTTAAATTTACTTTTCCATAGGCGGAAGATGGGATGGTTTCATTATCTGATGCAATTAGTGTAAAAGGTGTCCGGCTTGTCACCCATGTTATATTTCCCTCTATACAATATGGCTCACCTATTATTAAACGAGTTGATGGTGGTGTGGTATCATTTAAAAAAGTTTGATAGTATGTTCTAAAACAATAATCCCAGTCAGCATCTCTGCTTGATACGCCAGGCAAATAAGGATTGCCCCATGCACCACTCCACCAGTAATTTCCTGATGTGGAAAGATGAATATAGTAAGGTGTAGAAGGTGTTAATACAATATCAGGTACATCAAAAGATATCCAGGTGGTGTTGCAGAAAGTAAGTTGTGAAATGTTTGTTGCGGGAAGAGTTAATGATGTAATCACGTTGCCAACAGGTTTTTCAATGGAAAGCGTGATGGGACTAATTTCTCCAATTGCTCGAGCAATTTTTACCTCTACCCTTGATAAACTGGAGGCATTTGGTACAAATTCCTGCCATTGAGATGTAGTTATATATTCACACTCTATACATACTTCCTGATACTGGTCTTTATATTCTATTCTTGTTGCTTGAGTATTTTCATATAATAGCATGGCAATAAAGCAAATTACTAATATACCTCCCATTTTCCACCAAATATTTTCCTTTTTTCCAAATATTTCCCTCATTTTATTACCTCCCCACTTTGGGTGGATAAAATTAAAATGTGCCTGATTTAAAAATTTTGCTGTGAGTTAGCACGGAACTGGAAGCGGGCTTTAACACATTATCGGTTCCCAGCACAAAACATATTTGAAAAATTTGGAAAGAGAATTGAATTCATATAAGTTTTAAAATTTTTTATCTCTGGAATGAATCTTTCGCATTCTGCTAATTTGAATTTGGCAGGAAATATGAAAAAATTTTTGCCCTTTAATTTTGTGATGTGAGTTGACACTCCACACATGATATATAAATTTACCATAATTTTTTTATTTTATAAATCTTTTTGGGCAACGTTTATATATTAATTTTATATATACATAGCAGGAGGCAAAAAGCATGAAAGGAGAGAATATAAGTAGGAAATATTTTGTGGGTGCGTTAGTGATAGTTGGAATTGTAGCAATTCTTGCGATAGCAGGAAATGCAAAAGGAGCTACAATTAACGTCCCTGCCGATTATCCAACTATACAACAGGCAATAGATAATGCAAGCGATGGAGATACGATAATAGTAAGAAATGGAACATATAATGAACAAGTTATAATCAATAAAAATAACTTATCCATTCAATCGGAATATGGTGCTGCAAACACCATTATAAATGCGACGGGGCAGGGTACATCATACGGAGGTGTTGTTTTTGATGCAGATGGCTGTACATTTGAAGGTTTTACAGTAATAGACTATTCGAATGAAGGTTATGAAAACAAAATAATCAGAATAAATGGTGACAATAATACAATTAGAAATAACATTATTCAAGG
>DRIF01000123.1 GCA_011052825.1 Thermoplasmatales archaeon | reverse complement strand
CAGTTATAGTAGAAAATGTAAATGGAAAACCATAGATAAACATGTCTTATTTTCCATCTTTTACTCGGAAAATAATTATCAAATACTCTGGTTCTATCCTTTATTGTTTCTATAACTCTTTCCACATAATTTCTTATTCCTCCAGAAACAATTTCATGATCAATGCCATATCTTTTCAATATCAAATACCATGGACCTCCATCAGTTATAGCAACAGATGGTAGTTTTCCATACATCTTCCACATTTTGTAAATCAGATTTCTACATGCTATATTTGTTCTACTCCTGCTTATCATAAAGAAAACAACTTTCCTGTTTTCTGGATCTATAACAAACCAGAACCAGAAATTCATATCCCCTATCTGAAGAGATGTTTCGTCTATGACAACAATATCTGGTATTTTATCTGCAATTCTGTTTTCCAGTATACTCCCAAATTTTTGCAACCATTTCCATATGGCTGTTCTACTTCTTTTTATGAAGATACGAATTGCCATAGCAACATCCCTTAGAGATAGTCTGCACAAATAGAGAAACACACTGTAGAGGATTATTTCCATTGGAGTTCTTTCTCTTATAACGATACATTTTTCTTTCAGTAAATATTTCAATAATTGCATCCCATCCCTTTTTTGCATTTTAATCACCTCTAAATGCATGATGGGATGGGGTGCATATTTTTATCGAAAAATTTCGTTAAGTTAACAGCACTATTTTGCTACCGAAATATTTATATTATTCTATCGTTAAATATAACATGGAGAAGATATTAGCTCTTATTGTGGTCGGACTACTGCTCTACACAAGCATGGGAATTACAGGTGAAGATGTAAAAAGTAAAGTGGAAGAAAAGAGAGAGGTTGTAATCACAACTTCAAAAAAAGTTGAAAAAGAAATTGATATTCAGCCAGTTATTGATAATATTAAAAATGATAAAATTCTTCCTCTCCCATGGGGTTGGGTATGGATGGGAATTTTAGAAGGAGATTGGAGTTATTTAGTTTTTTATAACGAAAATGGAACATCTGAGAGTGGAATTGGAGTAGAACTTACTTATAAAATTGTTGCCATTGGATATCATCACATTGAAGTAAAAGGCGATTATGTTTTGTCTGGGGATTTTGAGAATTTAAAAGATTATTATGGCAATTTCAGTTTTCCAGAAGATTCTTTCATCTTCATAATGAAAAAGAAGACCATCCCTCTAAGTTTTCCAGGCGCAGATGGAATGTACTTTGATGCCTACCTATATATAGATGGAAGGAGATGGGGTTCTACTTCCATAATAGCTCCTTAGAGATAAATTACCAGAGCAATCTGAATCTTGAAATAGAGAGTTCGTTAAATTTATATTTTCAAAATATATCATAATATGGAGGCGGTTACAATGAAAATAAATATAAAAAGATTGACAATAATTTTGGTATTAAATACTTTCATTTTGGGAAACGCTTTTCCTGCTTTTTTTTATACTGTTGCAGAAAAAAATCACAACTGCAATATTTCCAGTTCAAACCTCCTTTATGATGAAAGCAAGTATCTTCATGTATATCCTACACCGGACGAGGCTAATAAAAAAGGTGGGTATTGGTTAATTTCAGAGGCAGTAACTGATTTGCTGCGTAATCGCTGGAAGGAAGGTAAAAGAGGGGTGTATATCCATAGAGGAGTGTATACGGATTGGGTTACTATTGATAGAGGTATTAAGGATATAGTTGACATAGTGGGGGAAGATAGAGAAAATGTTATTATAAACTTAAATTTTACTTCGTCTGCTTTTCACCTCGGAGAAAATGCATATAACATTTATATCCATAATCTAACTGTTTTAAATAGTGGAAAGCGCACAACAGATTCTAGTTTTATACTTCATGCTCATAAGGTGAAAAACAGCATAAAAATATATAACTGCACAGTTAAAAATTGTTATAGAGGATTTTACTTTGAAACTGGAAAGGGCGTCATTATAGAAAACTGCACAATTATAGGATGCGATACTGGCATGGATTTTTATATTTTGTCATCTGACAATCAGATTTTAAATTGTAAATTTAGATATCCTGAGAAATATAATTTGGTAATAAGAGGCGATAGGAATACTTTTTATAATTGTCACTTTCTTTCTGATGATCGTGTAGGATATTCAGTTAACATATATGGATACAATAATATTTTTCAATATTGTAATATTACAACCAATCCGCAAAATAGTAGTGACACAGGAATCTATATTCACGGAGATAATAACAAAATTATTTCCTGCAATATATCTTATTTTTCCTTTCAAGGCATCTTTATAGAAGGAGGTGACTCTAATGAGATAATAAATTGTAAAATCACCCATTGTAAAGATACAGGTATTGAACTAAAGGGGTTAAGCTCTTCTTTACCCATCAAAAATAATAGAATAATAGATGATTGTTTTATTGCTCATAACAGAAAGGTAGGCATATCATTAACTTGGACAGATAATACATTGATAGAAAGCAACAGAATAAAATATAATGGAAAAACACGCCACAAGTATTGGAATAAAGTGGAGCAAGAATGTGGTTTGCTAATTTACGACATTTCATGCACTGGCAATGTTATAAAAAATAATATCTTTTTGAACCCCGATGTTCCTGATATAGTTTGTTATAGTTTTAAGAATTCATTTGAAGGGAATTGGTATGACGACTGGAATGAATTGAAAAATAAAACTATATGTAAAAGAAGAGGTTATCCAATAGAACCACGCATTGATTGCATTTCTATATTCTGTAATTATGACCCACATCCTAACTCTAGTAACAAATCTGCTCCGCCACCAGTTGTCCAAATTATTTATCCAGCTGGTGGAGAATGTTTCAAAGACAATTTCATAAATATAACCTGGAATGCATATGTGCCCGGATATGGACATCAAGATATTACCATAGAGATAGGCATATTCTACAGGAAGTGGAATATTGGGGGAAATTATGGGGAATGGATTCTCATAAATAGAACAAATGTTAAAGGGGGTATCTCTACTTATCAATGGAACATAACAGGAATCAAAGAAGGATTTTACCAAATTAATGTAACTGCAAGTTATGTGGGAGAAGGAATAGATCCTTGCAGGAGCTGCATAATTCAGCCCTTTTCTATTTATCCAAAAGGTCCAAAAATATCAAAAATTGTGATAACAGATATTGATATTAATTCTACAGAGTATATTAGAGATGATGATGAAGTTACTATAGAAGTAACAATTTGCGGAAATGAACTGGATGAGAATAGTATATATGCTGATTTATCTGAACTTGGAGGAGGAGAAGAAGAAAAACCAGAAAAATATACTGAGAGTGGGCTTTATGTATGGAGAATTGAGAATGCAAATGTTAATGAGGCAAATAATTTCGCTTATGTTATTGTAAAAGCAAATGACATAACAGGGGAAGCAAGAAATGTGGGATATTCACAGGTAGAAAGAAAAGACACACAAAAACCAGAAAAATGTGAAATTCTTAAGCCTTCTCATGGAATATATATAAACAATAAAAAAATATTACCGAAACTTCTTGGGTGGAGCGTAGTAATAGGAGATATAACAGTTGAAGTAACTGCTGAGGATAAAGAAAGTGGGATAGAGAAAATAGAATTTTACAGCAGAGGCTATCTGCTTGGATATATAGATGTGAAAGAGGAAAAAGAAGTGTATGAATGGGAATGGACAGAATCAGAAATAGGACTTTTCTATGCTAGAGCATATGACAAGGCAGGAAATTATAAAGATAGCAAAATGATTTTTATAATCAAAATTGGATAATCTATCCTTTCCTCTTTACCTCTGGATTTATGCAGTTTGGTGGAATTTTTTTATTTAATGCGTATATAACATTTTCTGCAGTCATTACAGCCATCTTACTCCTTGTTTCATATGAAGCAGAACCAATGTGAGGCAAGATGACAACATTATCCATTTTTTTCAGTTCTTCTGGAATATGTGGCTCATTTTCAAATACATCCATGCTTACTCCTTTTATCCATCCTTCCTTTAAAGCTTTTATTAGAGCTTTTTCATCTATGCATTTCCCTCTTGCAGTATTTATAAGATATGCATCTTTTTTCATCATTTTGAGTTCTCTTTCACCAATCATATGATATGTTTCTTCTGTTAGTGGAACATGAAGGGAAACAAAATCAGATTTTTTTAATAGGGTATGGAAATCAACAAATTTTGCATTGCATTCCTTTTCCATTTTTTCGTTTCTATTTCTGCTATAATACAAAACTTTCATTTCAAAACCTACTGCCCTCTTTGCAACAGCCCTTCCTATTCTTCCTGCTCCTATAATTCCGAGAGTTTTTCTGTGTATGTCCCCGCCTAGCATAAGTAAAGGAGCCCATCCTTTGAATCTTCCTTCTCTCATGAATTTGTCTCCTTCAACTATTCTTCTCGCCACCGCCATCACCAAAGCCCATGTTAAATCTGCAACTGTTTCAGTTAAAACACCAGGAGTATTTGTCACAAAGATTCCTCTTTTCGTTGCTTCTTCTATGTCTATATTATCCACTCCAACAGCATAGTTTGCTATTATCTTTAATCTGTCAGAAGCATCCATAACTTGCGCATCAATTTTGTCAGTGAGAAGACAAATGAGGGCGTCCTTGCCTTTAACTCCTTCAATAATCTCTTCTCTACTTGGAGGAGCATCACCTTCATAAACTTCTATTTCGTGTTCTTTAAGCATTTTCATTCCTTTTTCAGGCAATCTTCTTGTTAAAAATATTTTTGCCATGATTGTATATAAAAAATATATTTTATTTTTAATGCTATTTTAAAAGATAAACTAAAATTGCAACAACAAGCCCACCAATAATGAAAAATATCCACACCAAGTATAAATAAACTATTCTCTTCATCCATCTTGCTTTCTTTTCTGGAGTATCAAAAAACTCTCCTAGAATTGCATCTTCTTCAATCTTCATGTCTCTCAAGCAATGCTTTAATTCTTTTTCTTCTGAAGAAGTCCTCTCTTTCTCTTTCTTCTAGCTGTCTCTCTATGTATGAGATTGTCGCCAGGAGGCGGGGTATAAAGATATATTCCAATGCATTTACCCTTCTCTTGGTCTTCTCTATCTCTCTCCCAAGCATCTGTACGCTCCCCTCTATTTCTGCAAGTTCTATTATTTCCTTAATCGCCTCTTCTCCTTTTTTAACAGTTTCATCAAATTCTGAAAACGTGGAAAAAACGCTGTATTCTGGCATGTCAACTTCTTCTATTTCAAATTCTGGAATTGAAACGCCCATAATGTTCTTACTGCTTATATTAACATTTCTTTCAAGTTTTATCTTATCTGCTATTTTCCGTAAATTTTCCTCTCCCATAACCATCTCTGCAAGTATGAGTGATTTGTAAGCATTCATTAAAACTTCTTCTACTCTTTTTCTCTTTTCCTTTCGCTTTTTTATTAAATCAAAGAAAGAGGAAACAAGAGCATCTCTTTTTTCTGATAGTAGTTGATGTCCTTTAACTGCAAGCGCCCTCCTTTTTCTTATTTGCAATAATTCCATTCTCGTTGGATTTACTCCCTCTATTATCTCCTTCGCCATTTTATCCTCTGTAGTATTTCTCTATATACTTATCATCAATTTTCTTCAGTTCACTTCTCGGATGCATTGACAGCAGTTCCCACCCCAGATTAAGAGTTTCCTCAAATGTTCTATCTTCATCTCTTCCCTGTCTGACAAATTTTTGCTCAAATTCATCTGCAAAATCAAGATATTTTCTATCTCTTTCTGTAAGGGCTTCCTCACCAACAACAGCAACCAAATCTCTTAAATCACATCCTTCTGCATATGCAGAGTAAAGCTGATTTGAGAGTTGATGATGGTCTTCTCTTGTTCTGCCCTCTCCTATACCCTCTGCCATTAATCTTGATAGGGAAGGAAGGACAGCAACAGGGGGATATATTCCTTTATTGTGAAGTTCTCTTGAAAGAACTATCTGCCCCTCAGTAATATACCCTGTTAAGTCAGGTATTGGGTGGGTAATATCATCATCGGGCATGGTTAATATTGGAATCTGGGTTATTGTTCCGTTCTTTCCCTGAATTCTTCCAGCTCTCTCATAAATTTGAGCTAAATCAGTATACATGTAGCCAGGATAACCACGTCTTCCAGGAACTTCCTCCCTTGCAGCAGATATTTCTCTCAAAGCTTCTGCATAATTTGTCATATCAGTGAGAATGACTAAAACATGCATTCCTTTATCAAAAGCTAGGTATTCTGCAGTTGTTAAAGCTACCTTAGGTGCTATTAATCTTTCAATGACAGGGCTGTTTGCCAGATTTAAGAATAAAACGCTCCTTTCTATTGCTCCCGTTTCCTCAAAATCTTTCATGAAGAAGTCTGCTTCCTCTGCAGTTATCCCCATTGCACAGAATATAACAGCAAATTCCTCCTCCTGCCCCGTTACTTTTGCCTGCCTCGCTATCTGAGCAGCAAGTTCATTGTGGGGCAATCCAGCACCGCTAAAAATTGGGAGTTTTTGTCCTCTGACGAGAGTGTTCATTCCATCTATGGTTGATATTCCAGTTTGTATTGGATCGCGGGGATATTCTCTTGCTGATGGATTCATTGGAAAGCCATTTACATTCCTTATATCCTCTGGAATTGGAGATGGTGCGCCATCTATAGGAACTCCTTTTCCATCAAATATTCTTCCAAGCATTTCTGTTGAAACTCCTATTTCCATTGGCTTGCCAGTGAAAATCACGCTTGTCTCTTTCGTATCCAATCCTCTCGTTCCTTCAAAAACCTGTATGACAGCTTTCCCCTCTCCAGCTTCAAGGACCTGTCCCATTTTCTGACTGCCATAAGATTCTATTTTCACAATTTCTCCATAGCCAACTTCTCCAACTCCCTCAACAACAATGAGAGGACCAGCTATTTCAGTTATAGTTGAATACTTTATTCCTTTCATTTCATCAACCTCCTTATTTCATCTTCCATTTCTTTTTCTATTTGTTTAAATTTATCTTCCCATTCTTCATTTGGAATTTTTGACATTCTCGCTATCTCTTCTTTATTTTTCAACCCTCTCAATTTTTCAAAGTCAGTTCCCCTTTCAACAGCTTCCTTCATTAAATGATAGAATTTTAGCATTATGCGAAGCATTTCATATTGTTTTTGGTGGGGGCAGTAGGTGTCTATTTCATGATATGCATTCTGTTGAAGGAAATCCTCTCTTATTATTCTTGCTCCTTCCAGTATCACTCTATCTAAAGGAGGGAGGGCATCTGGTCCAACTAATCTTATGATTTCCTGGAGTTCATCTTCCTTCTGCAGTAAAGCCATTGCTTCATTTCTCAAAGAAAGCCATTCCTTTCCAGCATTTTTCTCCCACCAATCTTTAACCCTATCTAAATAAAGGGAATATGAACGTAGCCAGTTTATTGCAGGAAAATGTCTTCTGTCTGCCAAATCTGAATCAAGAGCCCAGAATACTTTCACAATTCTTAAAGTGTTTTGAGTAACTGGCTCAGAAAAATCTCCTCCAGGAGGGGAAACTGCACCAACCACTGAGATTGAACCATTTTTATCCTTACTTCCCAGAACTTTCACTCTCCCAGCCCTCTCATAAAATTCTGCAAGACGGGAGGCCAGATACGCAGGATATCCCTCTTCTCCAGGCATCTCTTCCAATCTTCCAGATATCTCCCTCAGAGCTTCAGCCCATCTTGAAGTTGAATCAGCCATCAAAGCCACATCATATCCCATATCTCTATAATATTCTGCAAGGGTTATTCCAGTATAAATTGATGCCTCTCTCGCTGCAACAGGCATGTTGGAAGTGTTGGCTATGAGTATTGTTCTTTCCATTAATGGATGCCCAGTTTTTGGGTCTTTCAATTCAGGAAAATCTCTTAAAACTTCTGTCATCTCATTTCCTCTTTCACCACATCCAATGTAAACTACAATATCTGCATCGCTCCACCTTGCGAGCTGATGCTGAGAAACTGTCTTGCCTGTTCCAAACCCTCCAGGAATTGCTCCTGTTCCTCCTTTTGCCATTGGAAAGAAAGTATCAAAGACGCGCTGTCCTGTAATCAATGGAATTTCTGGAGGTTGCTTTTCCTTAAAAGGTCTCTGAATCCTCACAGGCCATTTTTGAAGCATTTTTAACTCCCTTTTTTCTGAATCTGTTTTTACCACTGCAACAACATCTTCAACTGTGAACTTTCCTTCTTCTATACTCTCAATAACCCCCTCACCAACGTCTGGCGGAACCATTATGCGATGTTCAATAATTGGCGTCTCCTTCACAACACCAATTACATCTCCTCCTCTAACATGCTCTTTCTCTCTAACAACAGGTATAAATTCCCATTTCTTCTTCCTATCTATTGCATCAACTTCAACCCCTCTCTGAATATACTCACCTGTTTTATCCATAATCTTTGGGAGAGGTCTCTGAATGCCATCATAAATAGAAGTGAGCAAGCCAGGCGCAAGTTCCACAGCAAGAGGCATACCTGTATTAATAACATCTTCTCCTGGTTTTAAACCAGTGGTATCCTCATATACCTGAATAGTTGCTCTATCTCCCTTTAATTCAATTATCTCTCCAACTAAACCTTCCTCTCCGACTTTAACCAAGTCATACATCTTGGCTCCTTTCATTTCCTTTGCCTTCACAACTGGTCCAGCTACATTTACTATTTTTCCTTTCATTTATTCCACCTCAATACCAACAGCCCTAATTATTAAACTTTTTATTGTATCCTCTCTCTCAATCTTCCTTTTTCCAGGAATCTCAACAATGATTGGTAAATCTTTCATGAGGCGATGATGTATAATTTTGCTTTTTAATTTTTCAGCAAACTCATATGTTAATAAAAGAATTGCAGTTTCTCCATCATTAACAATCTCATCAAATTTATCTGCATTGTTATAACATTTGCTTATGCCAGCTAGTTTAAACAATGCAATTGTATCCTCATCTCCTATTAAAGATATTTTCAAATTACCACCATTACTTTCCATGCTTCCTCCTGCATTTCTTCTCCAATTGCCTTCGCAATTGCCTTCAAGTTTCTTGCCTCAAACTCTTTTTCAACAACAAATCTTATGCCTGGTCCGAGACCCATTGGATTTTCATTTGATATATCTCCAGCAATCTTTATAAGATTTGAATCTAAAGCTCTTTCGAGAGCTATAACTCCTTCTTTTTCATAATTGTTTATTTCTTGCCTCAAACAAGCCATATAAGAAGTTCCTTCAAGCATGGAAATTATTTCAGGTATAGAATCTATTTTCAGAAGTTCTTTTATCTGCCATTCACCTATCTCCCACCCCCCTTCAATTATGCTTTTCTCTATGTTTTTAAGTCCATAATGTTTTCCTCTGAGTATTGTTTTTATATTCATTGTATCAATAATTGTATTCAAAAATCTATCTCTTGCTTTTTTACAGGAATTTGGTAAAGGAACTTTTTTCAATTTTTGGAGGAGGATTTTGTCAATTTCTCTTTCAATTTCCTCAATTGACATATCAAAATTTACTTCAAATCCATGTTCTCTGAGAATATACTCCGCCTCCTCTCTTTCTGCCTTCTTCAATTTATTCATTAATTTTGAAGATTCTTCACTGAACATTTCATATTTCTTAATTTCCTCTCCTTCATAAATGCTCCTGACCATTTCTTTTATGTTCTCCCCATCAAGTTTTTGCAGATATGCATCATAAAATAATTTTACTTTTGGAGGAGAATCATCTTTAGCCATTTTTATTATTTTTGCAAGTGAAACATCAATGCTTTTCTGTATTTCCCCAATGCTCTCTCCTTCAATCAAAAAATCCCTGCTCACTATGTTATTTTTAAAGTCATCTAAATTTTTTAGTTCCAGCAATCTTGCAACTTCCTTTTCTTTAATATATGTATTTGGTATTGCGCTGAATTTTGCATTTGGATAGGCAAATCTTGATAAAAGAATAAATGAAGGAATAAATCTTGCTATTATTGCTATGCCTATTATTGCTATTATTATTTCAATCATTTTCTCCAAAAAGTTCTTTTGCAATTTTTATTCTTATTTCCTCTCTCCTCCTTTCGAGCAAGAAATCAAATGTCAAATCTATCTCCTTACTACCATCCTCTGTTTTTATTATTATTCCTCCTATCCCTCTTCTCATCTCTTTTATCTCTGCATTCAATTTCTTTGCTATTTTCTCATCTTCTTCTCTTGTTCCTATAATGTAGAAATCATCAAGTTCTTTTATGGCTTCCCTTGCCATCTTTTCAACAATTTTTTCATATTCTTTTTTATCCATTTTTCCAAGTTTATTCCTCAATTCTTCAAAGCATTTTCTTATTATTTCCTCTTTGGCATTTGTAATTTCCATTCTTGCCTTTCTGTTATATAATGCAAATATCTTCTCTCTTGCCCTCTCTGCCTCTCTTTCTCCTCTTACCCTAATTTTCTCTGCCTCTCTTTCTCCTTTCTCTATCTCTTCTTTAACTATTATTTCTGCTTCCTGCTGTGCCTTCCCTATTATCTCCTCTATTTCCTTCTCTGCCTCTTCATTTATCCTGCTTATCAGATTTTCAAGTGCCATTTTTTCACAGCAAGCCCAAACCTGTCATCAGCAATATTGCTACAAGCAATCCAAATATGGCTATTGTTTCAGGCATCACAGTAAATATTATTCCTCTCGCTGCAACTTCAGGATTTCTTCCTACTGATGCTATGCTGGCAGATGCAACCATTCCCTGATTTATTGCAGATATTCCTGTTAGTCCAACAATTGCCCCAATCCATATGGCTGAAGCACCTATCCATGGAACAAGCTCAATTTTGGCGGTTCCTCCAAGAAGACCAGCACCCATCATCAGAAGTATGGCAGTTAGCAAACCATAGACAGACTGGGTCATTGGCAACACTTGCAAAACAAGCAATTTTCCAAACAATTCTGGCTTCTCTGCTGTAACAGCAACAGCTGAACTTCCTGCCAATGCTAAGCCAATTGCAGATGCTATCCCAGCTATTGCAACAGCAAGCAGACAACCAAGTATTATTGCCGCCTTTGTGTTTTCACCAGCGTTCGCATCTTGTGCCATCACAAACGGCATGGCAAACAGCAACATAGCTCCCACAACCAATATTCTCCATTTCGCTTTCATTTTATTTCCTCCGTATATTTTCTCCTAATCTGGAAAGGTATAAATTTTTTTCCTCCTCCTTCATAAAATCTGTTGAAGAACTCAACATATTGCAAACGGAGAGAATGAATGCCTGCTCCAAGCGATTGTATCAAAAGATTCGCAAAATGGGCAACAACAAGCAAAACAGGCATCAACACCACTCCAACATATGGAATTATGTCTGGAAGAAGCTCTCCCACAACGTTGAAGGCAAGAGCCATTCCGGCTGTCGCGAGCCCTAGAGCCAGCAGGCGGGCATAAGAAAGCCAGTCCCCCAAAAAACCAGTTATTTCAAAAAATCCAAGAGGTCCATTTTTTTTGAAGAGCGCTATCAATCCTATTATGGTAAGTATGATTGCAATCATTTTTGTAAAACTTTCGAGAGTCCATAATTCAAGGAGTGCGTCTCCAATGAGCATTCCTCCTCCAATCTCAAGCATGAACCAGGGTATTTGTTCTGCAAAAATATTTTTTATATGTCTCCTAATAATATTCTGGTATATGCCAAGTATAAATCCTAAATTTAAATGAATCAGTCCAAAAACAAGTGCTATTGAAAGTATCAAAACAGGATTATGAATTGCATCTATTGGTAATGAGAATCCAAAAATTTTTACAGTGTATATCATCTTTTCAGGGTCACCATATATAAAGCGAGATATAAAATCTCCAAAGAAGCTGTTGAAAAGAAATCCTGTAATTATATTTCCTAAACCAAGCCATATTCCAAGAAAAGACCAGCTTTTTATGAATTCACTTTCCTTAAATTTTAAATATGCAATTAGGGAGAGAATGAATATTACCATTCCATATCCTGCATCTCCCAGCATAACTGAAAAGAAAATTACAAATGTTATTCCAAGGAATACCGTTGGATTTATCTCGTTATATTTCGGTATTGCAAACAATTCCAGAAAAGTTTCAAATGGTTTCGCCCATTTTGGATTTTTGAGATGAATCGGCGCTCCATCAGGATTTCTTTTTGCTTTTTTAATAAATATTGCATTTTCTCTATCTGTTGCCTCTTCAACAATTTTCCTTACTCTTTCAGAATTTTCTGTGAGACACCATCCTTCAATTAAAAAAGTGTAATTTGTTTCTCCAAAATTTCTGTATATCTCCTTTCCTTCTTTTTCAATTTCTATTTCCTCCTTAATAGCAAGCAATTCCATTTTCCTCTTTCTATAAATTTCTGCCAGATTATTTTTTATCTCCTTTTTCTCCTCCATGTATTTTTTTATCTCCTCCTTTTTTTCTTTCATTAAATCTCTGGCAAGTCCCCTTCCATCAATAAAAATTTCTTCAAAATTTTTTATTTTGTTTATTTCATTCTCCAAAGAGGAATGAGCAACTATCAAAACAGCCCATTTTTCCTCCTTTTTATCTCCAATTTTTCTATAATAAAAATCAAAATTTTTATTTTTCAATTCTGATAAATCGGTTGAAATCCCAAATTTAATAATTGTGTACTTACTTTTTCCAATCCATTCAACATAAATATTGAACAATGATAAATATTCAAGTTTTTCAATTTCTGCCTTCAAAAATTCTATCCTTTCCTCTATTTCATCTAATCTTTTCTCTCCATCCAAAACTTTCTTCTCTATTTCTTCCAGTATCTTTTCTGCTTCTCCAATTTTTTCCTTCAAGCTTCTACTTTTGACTTTTTTCTTTTCAATTTTTTTACTCAATAAATTTTTAATTCCTTTTTTCCTCTTTCTATAATTTTTCAATATTTCTATTATTCTTTCAAGCCGTAACTGATAACCTGCAAGAATTCCAGCGTCAGGATGAATTCTTCCTTCCTGGACAATTTCATTTTTAACTCTATCTATTTCCATCAATCCGCTTTCATGAAGTTTTTTTATTAACTTTTCACTATTATTCTTGTATGTGAGAATTGTAATCTTTGACATCTCGCTTGGAAATAGCATGTTGATCACAATATATCAACAATTATTTTATCTACTACTTTTCTTATCATTGCTTCTTTTTTTTCTTTAAGTATCTCTGCTTCCTTTTTTGCTTTCTCAAGTATTTTTTTTGCTTCCTCCTCCGCCTTCATCTTTGCTTCCTCAGTCATTTCCTTTGCTTCTTCAAATGCTTTTTCAATAATTGCTTCTCTTTCTCTCTTTGCTTTTTCTATTGCTCTCTTTACAATCCATTCTGCCTCTTTCCTCGCCTTCTCAATTTTTCTTATTGCCTCTCCTTCTACCTCCTTCACTTTCTTCAATTCTTCTATCATTTATGCTTTGGTATTGAAAAGATATTAAAAATGTTTTCTATTGTTTCATTTCACCCTTTTATTGCTGAAAGATAAGCTATTAATGCTTCAATTTGTATGCGCTCATTGCTCCCCTCAACTATTCTGAACTCTATTTCTCCCATTTTGTCTATGATTTCTGCTTTCTTTCTTTCTGGAAATGGAATATCAAAAATAACGCTGTGCAAACCTTTTATTATATCCTCTCCAGATAATCCTTCTTCAATGAACATTCTGTCAAGTAATTTTCTTGCTTTTAAAAAATCTCCTTTTAATGAAGTTTCAATTAATTCTTTTGCCATCTCAGGTTTTGCAACAGATGACATTTTATATACAATTTCACCATCAATTTTTTTCTCCAGATTTGCACAAACCTGAAGAATGTTTATTGCTTTCCTCATGTCCCCCCCTGCAACATATAAAAGAGATTTCATGCCATCATCTGTTATTTCTATTTCCTCTTTTTCTGCTATAAACAACAAATATTTTTTTATTTCCTCATCACTTAATGGAGAAAATCTGAATACGACACACCGTGATTGAATTGGTTCTATGATTTTACTGCTGTAATTGCATGATAGTATAAATCTGCACGTTGCTGTATATCTTTCCATTGTTCTTCTCAATGCAGCCTGGGCATCAGGTGTTAAAGCATCTGCTTCATCTAAGAAAATTATTTTAAATGGAGCGCCACCTATTGGGGCAGTTCTTGCAAAATTTTTTATTCTTCCCCTAACGACATCCAAACCACGTTCATCACTTGCATTTAATTCCTCAAAATTATTTCTCCATTCTGCCCCAAAAAATTCTTTTGCAAGGGCAATTGCACATGTAGTTTTTCCTGTTCCTGCAGGTCCAGCAAATAACATGTGAGGTATGTTTCCAGATGATGCATATGCTTTCAAACTTTTGACAACATATTCCTGACCAACAACTTCATCAAGCTTCGATGGTCTGTATTTTTCAGTCCATATTTCCTTCATTGAACCGCCCTCTTTTTTGATTCAATTGTTGCTTCTTTATCTAAACGATGGTCTATTCTCAAATCAATATGTATTCTTCTTGCCTCCATATCAACTATCGCATCATATGCTCTCTTAACAGCTTCAAATATCTCTTCAAGAGTTTCTGCTTCCATAACTGTTGACATTCCCCCTGTTTCATGCGATATGCCCAACTTTTTTATCTCTTCAATGGCTTTTTTCACATACTTGCTGACTGATACACCTTCTGAAGTTGGAAATATGGCAAATTCTGCTATAATCATCGTCTCTAAATATCCCAGAGTTTAAAAGTTTTAAGGGTTAGAGCGATGCAGTAAAACATTAAGCCATAAAATTTTTTAATCACTATTCATATTCTCTTTCAAGCCGGCGTAGCTTAGCCCGGTAGAGCGGCTGACTTGTAATGAGTATCTTTGAATGCTTCATTCATAGATGCTCTCAGGAAATCAGCAGGTCAGGGGTTCAAATCCCTTCGCCGGCTCTATATCTACATTTTAAAATCTTCTTCTTGAATAATTTGAATAAGAAAAAAATGCTGTTCCATTTATTTCAAAGAATTATGTGAAATGAAGACAAACTCAAAAATTGTAGTCTGGTATATTTCTTGTAGGGTATCGTAACAATACGATTAACCTGTAAACTTAAAATATTTATTGAAAGTGTTTCTATAATGCTCTCTTTTTATCACTAAAAAAGCGATTCTTTCATCTATTCCTTTTTCTAAGCACTGATCATTTCATTTCCTATCCCCAGTATAAAATAGAGAAATGTTCTTAAGTACTACAGAATTTGCGAAAAATTGAAGCAACAAAAAATGGCAAATTATTATGAAAGCCCTCAGCAAGATTATACTTTTTCATTGAAATTGTTCCATGTTAAATGTTAAATATAAAAAATAAATTCTTTTTCATGGGAAGTGGATATGGATATGGAAAGGTAATTCTTTTCAATGAGCATTTTGTTGTTTATGGAATTCCTGCAATAGCTTCTGCAATTGATAAAAAAACTGTTGCTGAAGTAAAAAGATGCGATGGCAAGGAATTCATAATCCATGACAACAGACCTGCAACCCCAAACTATAAGGAAGAAAAAATTGAACATCAGAGAGAATCAATTATGAGAATTAAGAAAGCAATGGGGATAGATGAATGCATAGAAATATGGCTTCACGGCGACTTAAGAGCATCAAGTGGAATTGGGGCGAGCGCCGCCAGCTGCGCCAGCATAGCAAGAGCAATATCTGATGAATTTGATTTGAATTTGGATGATGAGGAGATAAACGAAATTGCTTATGAGGGAGAGAAGGCATATCATGGAAATCCATCTGGAATAGATAATACATGTGCCACTTTTGGCGGTTTGGTATGGTTTATTAAAGGAAAAGGAATGGAGAGATTGAAAATTGGCGAGGCGGTGGAAATTGTTATGGGTGATACAGGAATAGTGGCAAACACAAAAAAAGCAGTTGAAGGAGTGAGAGAGAGAAGGGAGAAATTCAGAGATAAATATGATAAAATTTTTTCAAAAGCAGAAGAAATAGTATATGAAGCAAAAGAATCTTTAATTTCTGCTAACTGGAAGAAAGTTGGAGAACTTATGGATAAAAATCATGAGATTCTTCAGCAAATAGAAGTTTCATGCAATGAACTTGATTTTCTGGTTGAGGTTGCAAGAGAAAAAGGGGCTTATGGAGCGAAAATGACTGGAGGAGGGCTTGGGGGCTATATGGTTGCTTTAACTCCAGGGAAAGAATTGCAGGAAAAAGTTGCAACAGCCATTGAAAAAGAGGGTTTTTATGCTCTCAGAGCAAAAATAGGTATTTAAATAACAAATTTTTTTATTTCTGCTTTCTCTAAAATTTCCTCTGGAGAAAAATAAACTCTTTTCTCCATTTTTTCAATCTCTTCAATTCTTGCTTTAATTACTGGGTGCTTTGCAACCATAAAAGAACAGCAATCATCATAAGGTTTTATTGAAATTTCATATGTTCCTATTTTCTTTGCAATATTTATAATTTCTTTTTTATCCAGTCCAATGAGGGGGGAGAATACAGGAAAATTTGATGATGAGTAGATACAGATTATATTATCAAGAGTTTGAGACGCAACCTGTCCAATGCTGTCTCCTGTTACTATTCCTTTGGCTTTTTCTTTCTTTGCAATTTCGTTTGCTATTTTATTCATGAAACGTCTATACATCAACATCCTGTATTTTGCTGGAACAGATTTAATAACCTCTCTCTGAAAATCTCCTATCCTCACAAAATAAGCTTTTGATTCAATCTGCGTTTCAGTTAAAAGTTGAATTATCTCCTCAATTTTTTTTGGATAAGAAACTATCGTCTCATTATAAAAATGTAGGAAAATGACATTGCAACCTCTCTTTATCATCATCCATGAAGCAACTGGAGAATCAATTCCTCCAGATAAAAGAGATATAACTTTACCCTGCATTCCAGTTGGGAGTCCTCCAATTCCAGAAATTTTTTCTTTATATATGTATGCATTTTCTTTTCCAATCTCAATATAAATTGTTATTTCAGGATTATTCAGGTTAACTTCTTTTTTCATTTTATTTTTAATCTCTTTGCCAACCATTTCATTTATCTGTATGGAGGTAAGAGGAAAACTTTTGTTTCCTCTTTTTGCATGAACTTTGAAAGATTTAAAATCTTCTTCTTTAATTAATTTAAGAGAATTTTTCTTTATTTCATCTATATTACATGGGGTTTGGACAGCAAATGAAAAGTTCTCTATTCCTGGAAGTTTCTTTAATTTTTTTCTTAAAAGCTCATAATCTGCATTTTCTTTTTCAAAAACCAAAATTCTTCCATGCTCTCTTGAAATTTTGACTACTTCCTCATTTAAAATCCTTCTGATGTTTTTGACTAATAAATTCTCAAATTTTATCCTGTTTTTTCCTTTAAGCCCTATCTCTCCATAATGTATTAATATCATTGTATCTCAAAAAGCACACATCCTTATCTTTTTTGTGATTTAAAACAATTTTGAAAACTTGATTTTATCATTTCAATTTTTTTATAGATAAAAATCCAAAAATTGTTCAGAATTTGTGCAAATATTTTTGAAAAGAGAGCATTTTTCTATGTGACTAATTGTCAATATCGTGCTGGAGAAGTTATACATATCCATAAAAAACAATATAAATGTATATGCAATTAAAAGTTGAGGTGAAAGATGAAAAAAATATTGATTTTGATGGTAATTGCGGTTTTAATATTCAGTGGAAATGCAGGAACAATGGTAAATCCTGTTTTTTTAGAGAACAATTCTTCTGAAGTTAAAGAAGAAGTGGAGCAAGGAATTACAATCCATTTTCCACAGCTTAAAATGGAAGAAGAGAATGGATATGTGAAACTAAATTTTGGAAAAAGCTCTTCCTATTTAATGGAAGCAGGTAAACCAATTTTGCCAAAAATATTAAAGCATATAGAACTCCCCTTTGGGGTAAAAAATGTCCAGATTAAACTCATTCCAAAAGAAATTGAGGAAAAAGAAATTAAAGGAGAGATTGCTGTATCTCCTCCTATGATTCCATTGGGAACGAATTTTTTTGGTGAAATGAAAGATTATGAAGTGTATAAAAGCGAGAAACTTTTTCCATCATCGTGGTATAATTATAGGGTTGGATGCGGGTTGAATTCTGAAAATGAAAGAATCACACATGTTTCATTGCAGATTTTTCCAGTTAGGTATTCTCCTTTGAATAATAAAATATATGTGATGAAATCTGCAGAAATTTCAATAGATTATGAAAAGCCAGAGATAACTCTTCCTAAAAGTACTTATGATCTTGTTATAATTTCGCCTCCAGAATTTTCAGATGAACTGCAAAGGTTGGCGGAACATAAAAACAGTTACGGAATTAAAACTTTTTTGAAAACAACTGAAGAAATATACCAGAATTACGGGGGAAGAGATAATGCAGAGAAAATAAAGTATTTCATAAAAGATGCGATAGAGCAATATGGGATAAAATATGTTTTACTCGTTGGAGGTTTAAAATCCACTTTATGGGCTAAGGCAAGAGACAATTCAAATGAGGGTTCAAAATATTGGTATGTGCCTGTTAGATACACAAACCTTTATGATAATCCAAAATATCCACTGGCTGAATCGATTCATGATCCTGGGGTTATAAGCGATTTGTATTATGCGGATGTATATAAGGAGGGAGGAGTTTTTGAGGACTGGGATCCAAATGATGATGGAATTTTCGCCTCATGGAATAAGCCAGGGGTTGAAGATGACACTTCTCTCGACCTCTATCCAGATGTTTCTGTTGGACGACTTGCATGCAGAAACATAAAAGAAGTGAGAACCGTTGTTGATAAAATAATAAGATATGAGGAAGGATGCAGTTCTTCATGGTTCAAAAGAATGACAGTGATATCTGGAGATGGATTTCTTGACCAGGAAGATTTGAATATAAAATGGGATACAAAATCTTTTCCAGATGGAAAATATACAATTTATGCTCAGAGTATAAATGATGAAGGAGATACTGGACCAGTAGATGTGATAAATATAACTTTGGACAGAAGCAAAAAGACAAGTTTATCCTTCAATCATGATGACCATCTAAATCCTGCCTTAAAAAATGGCTATCCTGCTCCTCCAATAGCAGAGATTGTATCTGTATCAGAGGGAGATATTCTGGGAAATACAGATTATGAATATTCTCCTGGGGAAAATGAAGCTTATTTAAATACATTCAATCCATGGGCAAACATAAGCTATGTAGATGGAATACTAACCATTAGAGGGAAATGCTATGATCCAAAGCCATATGGAAATGTTACCAGCATCCATGTATGGATCAAAAATGAGAATGGAGAAACAGTTTTCTCAGAATGGAGAAATAATACTGAAATGTATTATGAAGGAGAGTGGACAACAGGCGAAAAAGCTCTTTATGGAAGGGGGGGAGCATTGTATTATATGCCTGAAGAATTTGAGAGAAATATACTGTGGGCGTCAAATGGAAGATTTACAGGTCAGGATGATGCAATAAATGCAATAAATGAGGGATGTGGCTTTCTATTCATGTCAGGACATGGAAGCCCAAATGTATGGGCAGATCATTTTCCAGGTGTGCCTGGAAATAGACAGCATGGAAGCATAACAGGATTGCAGGTAACAACAATTAAACCATGGTTCCCATACATAGGGATTCCACTATTTCCAATAGACACCCTCTCAAATGGAGAAAAACTCCCTGTCTGTGTTGTTGGAGGATGTCATAACAGTCAGTTTAATGTATCTGCTATACCTGCATTTTTAAATGCAATGCATCTTTTATTCAAATTTTTCCCGAACAACTACATGTGGACTTATGGACAGCCAGTTCCAGAGTGCTTCAGCTGGCGTCTCGTTAGAAATCCAGATGGAGGGGCAATAGCAAGCATTGGGAATACAGGATTGGGTTATGGAATGCCTGGAAAAGGATGCACAGTTGGTGGAGGAGATGCATGGATAACAATTGAATTCTTCAGACAGTATGGTGCAAAAAATAAAGAATTTCTTGGAGAAGCCCACTCTAATGCAATTGTTAGCTACATTAACAACTTTGACATGACAGATATGGAGGCAGGGCATGCAAAGACGGTTCAGCAATGGGTATTGCTTGGAGATCCCAGCTTAAAAATAGGAGGGTATTCATAAGATTTTTGAAAAACGAGCAAACAGAAATTTTGGGAAATTATTTAAATACCCTTCTGAATATCTTCCGATGGGAAAGGCATCTACAATAACATTTATTTCACTTGTTGCATCAATAATTTTTTTCTCTATTTTTATATCACTTTATCCAAATGGGCTTAAAATTTCTGAACCATATGGAATTTATTATGAAGGAAATGAAATAAAATTTTATGGAGGAATAGAGGGTGACGGAGAAGGAGAAATAATTTCTGTAAACTCATTTTTTTATTCAAATGTCACTCGATTTTATGGAAATTTCAGTATAAACGGTAATATAAGTTTTTTTTCTGAAAATGCTGTTCTAATTAAAGAAGAAATATTTTCTCATAATATCTCATTTTATGGAAAAAACTGCTGGTTTTATGATGGAAACGAAAAAATATTTTATGAAAATATCGATGGAAGAATTACAGGAAATTCATCAATAATTTTTAATGGAGAGCTTTCTCTGAAAGAATCTTCTCTTGAAAATAAGAGTTCTCCTGTTCTGCCATCAGAATTTACCAAAGTATTCCCCTTAAAGTTCAACAAAATATTTTATATAGATGGAGGAAGAATATGGATAGAAGGAAAAGAAATAAATTTCTCAAAATATGTTTTTTTCAGAGGCGAAGGAAAATTTAATACAAAGGGAAAATTTAGTGGAAATGGTTATTTCATTGCCATAGACAATGAATTTTATGATGAAGAGAAAAAAATATATTTTATACCTGTAAAAATAATTGTGCTATGGATTATTGCAGTTGTAATGTTCATAGTTTCTTTGTTGCTAAAGAAAAATATATTCCTTGAAAAGGATAAATTATTTTTTGGTTTTTCAATAGTTGCTGGAATACTATTCTTTGCAATCTCCCTCTTTTTGTGGAATTGCGAGATGGAAAGAATATTTGGGCTGAATTTATTTGAAATAAGGGAAATAACCATAGGAAACATTCTTTTTCTTTCCCTTGCAATTGTTCCATATTTGGTTGCAGTTGGAATAATAGGATTTCCTTTAAAGGTTGCGATTGCATCATTTTTTGAAATTTTTGGAATGGGTAATATAGGCAAAGGAATTGGAAGATGTGCAGGGCTTTTGATGACAGCAATATGGGGAATTTCTCTTATAACATCGATTCTTAACATAACTTTGTCATCTCTCTTGAGATTAATATGATGCCTATGCCTGTTTTTGGGGAGAGAGCAATTTATATGGAAAATGAAAAGGCGATTGTTATTGCAGATGTTCATGTTGGAATAGAATTTGAATATATGTTGCGTGGAGTTAACATAGGAGTTCAAACAGATAAGTTGATTGAGAGATGCAGAAAGTTGATAATGAAAAAGAATGCAGAAAAATTGATTGTGATTGGCGATTTAAAACATACAATAGTTGCAGAGGGTGGAAATGAAATTAGGAAGATGGAGAGAAAAGAGGTGGCAAAGTTTATTAAAAGTTTGAACGAAATCTGTGAGATATGGGTGATAAAGGGAAATCATGATGCAATGTTGAGAAGTAAATATGCAAAAATATTCAGTTCAAAAGGAATAAAGATTGGTGAGGTCTCTTTAATTCATGGGCATTGCTGGGCAGATGATGAAATAATGGACGCTTCCTTAATTATTGCAGGGCATATACATCCTTTTGTCAGGTTGATGGCGAAGGTGGGATATTCATATATAAAAGAATGCTGGGTTAAGGGAAAGTGTAAGAAAAAGGAATTTACTAAAAAATATAAGAATGGAAACTATAAAATGGATTTTATAATAATGCCTGCATTCAACCCTTTGTGTGGTGGAACAGCTGTTAATAGAGAAAGAGTGGATGAAGCAATTATGAAAATTTTTGATATAAGAAATGCAACTGCATATCTTCTAAATGGAATAAATATTGGGGTGATAAAAAATTTAATGTAGAAATCTATTACAGATTGGTGTTAAAATGAAAATAATTGTTACTGATTCAGTTGCAGAGGAAGCAATAAATTTGTTGAAAGAAAAACATGAAGTCTTGTTTAAAGAATTGAGGGGGGAGGAGCTTGCAAAAGAAATTGGAGAATATGACGCAATAATGGTGAGAAGTGCAACAAAATTGACAAAGGAAATAATTGAAAATGCAAAAAATTTGAAGGTTATAGGAAGGGCTGGAATAGGGGTGGATAACATTGACGTAAAAACTGCAAGCGAAAAAGGAATTTATGTTGTAAACTCGCCAGGCGGTTCAACACGTTCTGTGGCAGAACTCACCATAGGGCATATGCTATCTCTTGCAAGACATATTCCCTATGCAGATAGAAGCATCAGGGAAGGAAAATGGGAGAAAAAGAAGTTGAAAGGAATAGAATTGAGCGGGAAAAAACTGGGGATAATAGGATTCGGGAGAATAGGCAAGGAAGTTTGCAAACTTTCAAAAGCATTTGAAATGGAATGTATGGCTTATGACCCAATTGTATCTGATGAAGAAATTAAAAAATATAATGTAAATCCAGTTTCTCTTGAAGAATTATTAAGAAATTCAGATTTCATAACAATTCACACTCCTCTTACAGAAAAAACGAGACACATGATATCTTATGAACAGTTTGATATTATGAAGAAAAATGCTTACATAATAAACTGTGCCAGAGGAGGAATAATTGATGAAGATGCTCTTTATGATGCACTAAAAGATGAGAAAATTGCAGGCGCTGCTTTAGATGTGTATGAAAATGAACCTTATGAAGGAAAGTTAACTGAACTGGAAAATATTGTTTTCACTCCTCATTTAGGAGCTTCAACTAAGGAAGGACAAATAAGAGCAGGAACGATATGTGCTGAGCAAATTTTGAAGGTTCTGGATGGAAAAGAACCAGACTTTTGGGTAAACAGGGATTTAATGAAATCTTATTAATAAGGAATTTATATTTCAGTGTGAGATTTGAGATATTAAGGAGAGATTGCAATACAAGAATTGGAAATCTGGAAATAGGTGAAAGGAAAATAAAAATACCAAATGTTCTATGGTATGAATCTGAAAGAATTCCTTCTCCATCATTTGCAGAGCTGAAGCTTGGAAAAGATTTTAAAAAAGGAGGAACTTTTTTTTATCCTGAGGCCTGCAAATTTTGCATACCCCCCGCCCTTATATATCCATATTCATTTCCAGAAGAAATTCATGAGAAAAGTTTTGCACTGAATAAAAAATTTTTTGATTTCTTCAGCATAGTTTCTCCAAAATGGGATTTTAAAAAAGCTTCCATATATATAATGGCAAATGCAAAAGAACTTTTTTCAAATCCAAGAAATTTTGTAAATGCAGTTGCTGAAATTCGAAAAAAAATTGGATATTGCCTGCTATATGCTCCTGGGATAGCAAATCCAGTCAATTTTCCAGTTTTATGTTATTGTGGAATAGATCTTTTTGACTCTCTTTATATTGTTTTAAAAACGAGAGAGAAGATTTATTTCACATCGGAAGGGGAATATGAAATTGATGAGGTAGAGGAATACCCATGCAGTTGTAAATGGTGTAAAAAGGGGATAGAAAGTTATGAAGATTTGCTCATGCATAATTATGAAGCAATGAAAAATGAGGTGGTTAAAACAAGGAATGCAATATACAAAAATGAACTCAGGGAATATGTGGAATCACGCTCCCATTTTGATGCAAAATTTGCTTCAATAATAAGAATAATGGATACAGATTATTTTGGTTACCAGGAAAAAAGATTCCCTTTGGTAGGAAATAAAATAATAGCTTCTCCCTATTCTTTAAAAAGACCAGATATAAATAGGTTTAGGGAGAGGATAAGGGGAAGATACAAAAAGCCAGAATGCACAAAAATACTCCTTCTACTTCCCTGCTCAGCAAAAAAACCATATTCTCTCTCCAAATCCCACAAAATCTTCAGAAGAGTTATCTCAAATTGCATAAACAGATATGTGATACATGAGGTTATTGTCACCTCGCCAATAGGAATTGTGCCAAGGGAACTTGAATATACATATCCATCTGCTCACTATGATGTATCTGTTACAGGAGAGTGGAGTAGAGAAGAGTTGGAAATGGTGCAGGAGATGCTGGATGATTTTATTTCAAAAAACAATTATGAATATGTAATAAATCATCTTCCACCTGAAATATCTGAAAAAATTGATATAGATGCAGTAAAAACTTGCATTGAACATCCAATATCCCAAAAATCACTCGGAAAATTAAAAGATGAAATAAAAATTGCAGAAGAATTTGAAAATGTAAGGCATACTGTGAGAAAAAAAGATGATGCAAAATCAATTTTGCTTTATCAGTTTGGCGAAATTGCAGAGAAATTTATGGAAGAATGTAGTGTAAAAGGAAAATATCCTGAATACAAAATTTACTATATGGAAAAACAGGTTGCATCATTTTCCTCAAAGAGAGGATTGTTTTCTTTAACCCTTGCAGGAGGAAAAAGATTGGGCAAAAATTACTGGGTTGAGATAGATGATTTTATGCCGAGGGGTAGTATTTTTGCAGTGGGCATTAAAAACGCAGATGAAAGAATAAGAATAGGAGATGAAGTGGTTGTTTACTACGGAGAAGAGTTGAGAGGAGTTGGAATATCTAAGATGAATGGAGAGGAAATGGTGGAGGCAGACGCAGGGGAGGCAGTCAAAATAAGGCATCATATATGATTTATGAATCTTATATCATTTTTATTGAAGTCAATGAGAGTGCATACTCCATTTTTTCCTATACTGCAGTTTACCACATAGGTTTCCCCAAATTTTTGATAGCCTGCGTCTTCATGAACATGTCCGCATAATATATATCTTGGCTTCTTTTCCTCCATAAATTTCCTCAGCATCTTATCTCCAATATGCATTCCAAAAAAAGCTCTATCTTTTGTTTTGTATGGAGGCACATGAGAAATTAAAACATCTATTTTCTCTTTTAAATTTAAAATTTCTCTTCCAAACCCTGCAAAATTTATTCCTTTATATGAAACTTCCCTTCCATCAATAAAATTTATTTTTTCTTCCAAATGCCTTAAATCTCCATTCATATTTCCATAAACAGCATATACTGGAATATCAATTTTTTCAAAAATTGATGCATTAACATACCCTAAATCTCCTGGTATGATAATCAAATCTGGATTTACTTTTTCAAAATAATTTATGAATCTTTCATATCTTTCTTTCCTTCCATGAAAATCTGCTGCGCACTGCGCAAGCATTTTACTTTCCTTTCCTGTATTTATAATTTATTTCTCTGTTTAAATTTATGTATAAAGTTGCTCCTTTTTCAAGAATGCTCTTGTCTTCTAAAGCGTCAATTGTTTCCCTTGCAATCAATCTTATCAACTTTTTAATTTCGTTTCTGTTATTCTCCAAAATATCTCCAATCTCTTTCACAATTTCCCCTATATCCTCCCCTTCTATCTTTATTTCTATTTTCATGTCTCACCTTTTTTTGAGATTCTTTTCAAATAACATCAACAGTTCTTCAACTTCTGCCTGTGATAAATAATTTTCCTGCTGTTCCATTTTAATTTCTGAGAGGCGGAGCCTTATTGCTTCCTTGCACAATTCTGCAACACTTGTATATCCCAAACCTGGATTTTTTCTTATTAATTCCTCAATTTCTTCATGAAGCTCTTTCGGGATTGAAATTGTGCTATATTTAGAGGTTTTATTCGTCTTCACAACTTTAATACTGAATTGTATATATTTATTTTGCTATTCCCATTTTAAAACTTTTCTATCAAATCCATGAAAAATTTACAGGAAAACTATGCATAATATAAAACAAAAATTCTTATTATGGGATGTAATATTACATCAATGAAATGTGAGATTTGTGGAAAGGAAGCAAAACTTAAAAGAGTCATGGTTGAAAGCGTGGAAATGATGGTGTGCCATGAATGCAGTAAATATGGAATAGTTCTACCTGAAAAAAGAAGGGTTAAGCCAGTTTTAAAAAAGAAAAGCATTCCCTACTCAAAAGATGTTTTTGAAGAAATGACAGTTGAAATAGTTCCAGAATGGGGCAGAAAAATAAGGGAAGCGAGAGAAAAAAAAGGGATGAGCAGGGAAGAATTGGGAGCAAAAGTTGGCGAAAAAACCAGTACAATTGCAAAAATTGAAAATGAGGATTTACGTCCTCCTGATAAAACAGTTAAAAAGATTGAAAAGGTTCTTGAAATAAAGCTCTTTCAGAAGGTAGAAAAGGAGATAGTTAAACACAGAGAAGCAAAACCTCTAACTCTTGGAGACCTGCTTAAAAATGAAAAATGAAATTGAGAAAGCTCTGGAATTTCTGAGCAAGGGAGAATTGGTGGTTTATCCAACAGATACTTTATATGGGTTGGGGGCAGATGTATTTAACAGGAAAGCAGTAAAAAAAATTTATGAAGCGAAGAGAAGACCTTTATCAATGCCTATTTCAATTGCTGTTTCAAGTATTGAGGAAATTGAAAAATATGCCTTTATGAATAAAATATCTCGCAAAGTTGCAGAAGAATTTTTGCCAGGCGCACTAACTCTAATATTAAAAAAGAAAAAAATAATTCCAGATATTGTCGCAAAAGATAAAGTTGCATTAAGAATTCCCTCAAATGAGGTTGCTATAAAGCTTGCAGAGAACATGCCAATTACTGCAACAAGTGCAAATATACATGGTGGAGAAAATCCATGGAATATTGAGATAGCCAAAAAACAGCTTGGTGAAAAAGTTGCAATGTATATTGATGCAGGAAATTTGAAAAATGTTCCATCAACTATAGTGGATTTGTCAGAAGGGAAAATAAAAATAGTCAGAGAAGGTGCAATAAAAAAAGAGGAGATTTATGATAGAATATGAAAAATACAGGGAAGCAGGGAAAATAGCAGGAGAAGCCCTGAGAATTGGCATAAAAAGCATCAAAGAAGGAGTAAGTTATATAGAAATTGCAGAGAAGGTTGAGGGATATATAAAAGAGAGGGCCGAATTAGCATTTCCAGTTAACATTTCTGTAAACAGTATTGCAGCTCATTTCACTCCATCTTTTTATGATAAAAATGTTTTCAGAAAGGGAGATGTTGTTAAACTTGATGTTGGTGCTCATGTTGACGGATATATTGGAGATACTGCAGGAACAGTTGAAATAGGGAGCAATAGATATAAAAATTTGATTGAATCTGCAGAAAAAGCACTTTATGAGGCAATAAGAGTAGTAAGAGAAGGCGTAAAAATAGAGGAAATAGGGATTGTCATAGAGAAAAAAATAAGAGAATATGGCTTTAGACCAGTAAGAAATTTGCATGGACATTCTCTGGAGAGATACAAACTTCATGCTGGAATTTCAATTCCAAATTTCAGCACAAAAAACAAAATGATATTGAAGGAGGGACAGGTTATAGCAATTGAACCCTTTTCAACAGATGGAGATGGAATTGTGGTTGATGGAGGTATAGGGAATATATACAGGTTGAATAAAAAATCAGCATTAACAAAAAGTATTAAAAATAAATTTTATGAATTTCCATTTGCAGATAGATGGCTTTATGAAATATATGGTGAAAAAACTCCTTTAAAGATCTCTTTTTTAATGAAGAGAAGATTAATATCTCCCTATTTCAAGCTTGTTGAAATAAAAAATGGAATTGTTGCTCAAGCAGAGCATACTGTTTTCGTTCAAAAAGATGGATGCGAAATTCTGACTTCATAATCAAAAATCTTTGCTCAACTTCCATATCTCATCTCCAATGTGATGAATGTTTCTGACTGCTTTTCCTTTATCTGCTCTCATCATTTCCATTCCGTCAATCAATGCAATTCCAACAGCTATTGGCATATCTCTCATATCTTTTATCCAGACAGCATCGCCTTTTTGTATCTCTTCATCTGCCTTTACTATGCCTGGCGCCATCACATCTGCGCCATTTAAGATGAATTTTATCGCTCCCTCATCAACCATAACATACTTTTTTGATGGTTTCCATCTTTTCAAACCTAAAACATTCAGAAAGGGATTTCCTTCAATAAAAAAACCACATATTTTACCATCTATAAGAATTAATTTTCTATTTTTATATTCTGCAAATTCTATTATGCCATCTATATTGCATCCAAGAGAAGATTCAATATTCTCAATAACTTCTTTGCTCTCCTTCTTTTTTATTCTATGTCTGTTTTTTAGCATGTTTAAGATATATGCAAAATATTTATCATTTTTTAAATTGTAAAAAACAAAAAATTAAGAAAAGTTAAAATATGGAGAGCCATAGTTTTATGAGGGGAAAAGATGTCTGCAAAAAAGATAATACTTGTTATAGATGACGAAAAAGAGATGCAGGAGTTGATTAAATTATATCTTTCAGATTTGAATGTGGAAATATATTCTGCATATGATGGTGTTGAGGGTGTGAGATTGTATAAAGAATTGATGATGAAAAAGAAAAAGCCAGATTTGGTGGTAATGGATTTGAATTTGTCTGGAAGCAAAAAGTTAAAGGATTTGATATATCAGATGAAAGGAAGAAAAATGGATGGTGTGAGGACAACTAAAAAAATAATGAAAATTGATCCAAAAGCAAACATAATAGGCTTTACAGCATTTGCAAATTTTGAGTGGGGAAAAATGCTCAAAAGAAATGGAGCAAAAGAAGTCTTTGGAAAGAATATAGGATTTGATGAATTTGCAAAAAAGGTTGGAGAATTTCTGGCATAATTTACTAAAAATATGAGAGAATTGCCTTTATGACAACTATTATGAATAGAAAAGAGACGGTAAGCAATATACCACTTCCAACTAACAGAAGATTGAAGAAAAAATTATCTAAGTTTTCGAGAGTGAAGTTCATTTATCCCCTCCTGAAAATGTAATGAAAAAGGATTATTTAAAATAATTGATTTTTTCATGAAATAGGAAAATAATATAAATTGGTCTTTAGTATATTTTCATGAAACTTGCAGTTTTATTCATAGCAGGCATTATTTTAACATCTGCAATTCCTCTCAGCAGTGGAGGAGAAAATTTAACAAAAGATTTAATAAATCAGATAAATGAAGAAATTTTAAGGTATTATCTCACAACCCTCGTTTCTTTTGCCCCTCGCTATACTGGAAGTCAGCAGTTGAGGGAGGCGGAAGAATGGATATTTAATGAACTGAATTCATATGGACTTAATGTTTCATATTATGAATGGAAAATGGGCGGATTTGAAGATAGAGACATAGTTGCAACTTTGGATGGAGATGACGATTATATAATAATAATTGGTTCCCATGTTGATACCGTAGAGAATTCTCCAGGAGCAGATGATAATGGTTCTGGAGTTGCAGTAATTCTTGCCCTTGCAAAAATTTTCAGCCAGTATCATTTTTTACATACAATAAGATTTTTGTTTTATACTGGAGAGGAAGTTGGAACTTATGGAAGCTATAACTATGCAAGATATGCATATGAAAGTGGAGATAAGATAATAGCTTCTTTCAATCTGGATATGGTTGGATATGCAAATACAAGCAAAGGAGGAAAGTATGTGAGGTTCTTTGAAACAGAGAGAGGGAAAAAAATCACCAATTTTTGCATGGAAATATATGAAAAATATTATGATTTGGTGGGATTGAATATTGAGAGAGTTCCAAATTATCCTGGTAGCGACCATCAGGCATACATTGATTATGGATATGATGCTGTATTTATAGCACATTATGATGGATATCCATATGGACATTCTCCAAATGATAGTATAGATAAAATTAATTTTACATATGAAACCAAAGTTGCGCGTTTATTTACAGCAGTTCTTTCAGAGATTGCAAATGAGCCTGTTGAAACTTATATTTCAATAAAAGAACCAAAAGAGGGATATTTATATTTGATGAACAGAGCTTTAATTCCCATAATTTCAAAAACATGGTATCTCGGGCTTAGAGGTATAACAGTTGTAATAGGAAGTATAAGTGTTGTTGCTGAAGTGGATGGAGAAGTGGAAAAGATAATATTTGCTGTTGATGACAGAATGTGGAAATGGGATTATTTAGAGCCATATGAATGGGAAATTAACTCTCTAATTATTGGAAAGCATTATTTAAAGGTATATGCATATGGAACAAAAGTTGCAACAGATGAAATGGATTTGTTGACTTTCATACTGTATGTTCCATCAAAATGAAGACTTTGAAAAAAAATATAAGTTAATTTTAATTGCATTTTAAATATACAATATGTATACCATAAATTATATAACCAAATTTCCAATTAAAGGGGTGTGAAATTGAAAGGTAAAATATTGTTTGTGATAGCGATGCTTCTTATTCCATCTATAAATGCCCAGCTTAAGCCAGATATATACATTTCAGATGCAAGCATCTACCCAGAAGAGATATATGAAGGAGATGAAGTAAAGATTAGCATTACAGTTGGGAATTTAGGAGAGGAGGCAAATGATATTGAAATTGCTCTCTTTGTTGATAACAGAACTGAAGCAGTTGATGAAATTACCATATCAAAGCTGGGATACAATGAGGTAAAACAGGTAAATCTTTACTGGTTTGCAGAGGAAGGAGAGCATACACTTTTTATATTTGCTGATCCAAATGCAAAAATAGATGAAGAGAGCGAGGACAATAACATATTTAGCATGGAAGTAAATGTAAAAAAACCTGTTTATCCACCTTTCCCTCCGCCTTCGTTCAATGCAACTTGGTGGGACAGTAAATGGCACTACAGAGTTCCTTTAGCTGTTTCAATGACAGGGGAAAGAGAAAATTTTTCATTTGCAAATAAGATGGTTTATTATAACATAAATTTTACTTCACTGATGGAAAAGATTTCATACACCCAGGCAGGCAGTTTTCTTCAGAGAACATTTTATCCTGACTCTGTTAGAGTTGTTGAATATGAACTTCAGAATAATACTTGGATTCCTATAAGGAATGTTGGGAGGGAGGTTATACTCAGCGGTGATTATGATGCCTTAAAAAATGCAAATGTAACAATTAAATGGGTTATGGAAGATGAGATAAGTCCTCATGAAAGAAGATTTTATTATATATACTGGGACACAGTTGAAAATGGCTATAAAGAAGGTGAGTTTGGGAGGATTTATTCAGGAATAAAAAATTGTGAGTTTGAAGACAAACATTCTACATACTGGAAGAATGTAAGTGAGGGGCAGGTTAACTGGAAAATTGAATATGTTGAAGACCCAATAGAACATGACCAGTGTTATAAAATTTATTCAAAAGGATTTCTTGGTCAATTTGGCTATGTATGGCTTCCAGGTTATATAAAGGTTTACCAAAATTTCCGAATTCCAGACGAGGGGAAAACATACTACATTCTTCATGGTAAAGTTTATTTGTATTCAGATTTAGATGGAGTTCAATGGCAGATTTTGATGGATGGAGAAGCGATTGAAACAGGAGTTTCAACTGATGGGTGGATAGAGATAAGCAAAAATATAACATCATATCTCAAAAATAAAAATTATGCAACATTATCTTTTAGAATTGATATAACACAGTCCTATTTTTCAATGGAGAAAAAGGAAGTGTATGCATATATTGATTCATTCTGGATAGAAACACCAAATATATATGTTGATTTGTTTGAGAACTCAACACATGGATGGTGGGGAAACGTTTATGGAATTGAAAATGAATATATTGCTGGAGTTGATGGCAAGGATACAATAGAATCTATATATGTTGAGAGTGTTGCAAATCCAAAAGAAGTTATTGCAAAACTTTATTCTCCAAAGTCAAAATTGGTGAGAGTTTCAATGCCCCTTCCTGATCCAAGTTTTGAGGAGGAAGAATATACATTTCTTTTCAATTCAGATATTCAGACAGCCTCATCATCTATTCAGGAGAGAGTTTATCACACAGGAGATAAAGCGGTGGAGTTGAGATTGAATAACTACGAGGGCAAATGGGAATTTCAGAATGAAGAAGTAAAGGAAGGGGATATGGCTGGATTCAGGCAGAATATAACTTCAGGAATATCTCTTTCAATCCTGCCTGAACTTTACTTCTGGTACAACATTGAAAAATTCTCTCAGTATTCTTATCTAAATTACACTCTTATAACAATTGGTTCATCTCCTCGCTTTCACACAATACATCTCGCTGATTTGAAAACAGATGGAGAATGGCACAGATACAACATTTCTGAAAAAATATTGAATAACTGGAGAAAGGGAGGAGGAAAGGTAATAGCATTTGAAATCCGTCTCATTGCGGGAGCTGACAGTGCAGAAAGCACCATTTATATTGATGACCTTGGCTATTCATTTATGCCAGAAAATTCAACAGATAGAACAAAATGGAGAATTGGCAACTTTTACCAGTTTACAGGGGGTGAGCAAACAGGAAGATGGAGAATGAGCGTTATAATTTCAGATGGCTCAGATTACAGGATAGAGAAAGGTATAGAGATAAATGTTGACGCAGCAGCAAACCTGGATGTTTTCAGAGTTGATGTTCCTTCTGGTTTAAAAGAAGGAGAGAATGGAAAATTTACAGTGAACATAAAAAATCATGGACCAAAATCTGTTGATGAAAATACTCCAATAAATGTAACTCTTGCAATTTATCAGGAAGATGGCGAGTATATAAAAATGAGAAAATCCTTGGCTGGTTTGGAAAAAGATGAAACCAAAAAAGTTGAGTTTGGGTGGCTTGCAAGTTATGGAAAAGAAAATCATAAAGGAAGATGGAAGGTTATAGCGAGGGTAAATGAAAAGGGAGAAATACCTGAATGGGAAATGAAAGATAACTGGTATGCGACTGAGGTAACTGTTGAACCAATGCCAGATTTGAAGATAGACATGGAAGACGTTGCTTTTATACCTTCTCATCCTTCAAAAAATGAAACTTTCAATATCTCCATAATAGTTCATAACATAGGATATGCAAATACTTCTGCCCATATAAGAATATTAAAGAAAAAAATAGATGAGGAAAAATTTGTTTTGATTACATCTGAAGATATTGAAAGGTTTATTGAAGGGAAAAGCTGGGAGAAAATAGTTTATCCATGGAAAGCAGAAAATGGAACATATAATATAAAGGTTGAAGTTGAGTGTGATGAGGAAAAAAATCTGAACAATAATTTTGTTATAAAAGATGTGAAGATTGGAGGAAATTTGGATTTAAGTTCTCCTATTATAACAGGAATAAGAGTGAATCCAGAATTGCAGTCAATGGGAAATAGAATAAACATATCTGCGACAATATATGACGAAGATACAACTATAGATAGGGCAACAGTTGTAGTATTTAATGGAAGCGAGGAAAAAAGCTACTGCATGAAGAGATTATTTTCTACCGACATATATTATATAAATACATCATTTAACGAAATTGGCTATTACACATTCTTCATACAGGCATGGGATACTGCAACGATAGAAAATATGGCAAAGAGTGAAGAGAAAACATTTAGAATAATTTATGAGGGAATTGAAACAAATCCGCCAGAAATAAGAGGAGTATCAATTATTCCCGCATCTGGAAGGCAGGTATTATTTGAAAAAATTAACATATCAGTTTATGTTGAAGATGAAACTGGCATAGATAGCGTTACCTTATTCATTGAAAATGGAGAAACAGAAGAAAATGAGATGAAGGGAGGAGAAAATAATATTTATTACTTTGAAAGGAAATGTGAAAAAACAGGAAAATTCAGATATTATATAAAGGCAGTTGATTCTTCAGCAAATAAAAACTATAACTTATCTTCCATTTACTATTTTGAAGTTCCTGTAGATTATGATTTTGATGATGTTCCAGACATTGTTGAAATAAATTTGGGAGCAAATCCAAAAAATGCAAATGAAACAGTGAATGTTAGTTTAGACAGCGAAACTGGATATCTTCTGTGGATAGAGAAAGATAATAAATATGTCTACTGGGATAAAGATGATAATGAGAGCAGGGAAACAGGAAGAATTGATGTTGATGGAGATGGAGAATATGACATTCTTTTTGATGTTGATGGAGATGGAGAATATGATTACTATTACAGTAAAGAAGCGAAGGAAATAAGAATATATAAAAAGGAAGAGAAGAAAGAAATTACAGAAACAGTGTGGATATTACCTCCAACAGCACTTTTCATTTTAATATGCATTGGTTTTCTTTTTGTTAGGAAGAAATAAGAAATCTCAATCTTGGAATAAGTATAATGGAAAAAATTCCTATAAATACTATTATTGAAACTGCAGATGAAAGAAAAGAAGAAATCTTTTCGACTCTCTCTTTTTTTGCTCTGCTGAATTTTGATAAAATATAATTTATTCCATCTCTGAATATATAACCTCCATCAAGTGGCATACTTGGAAGTGCATTAAAAGTTCCAACTGCGAAATTGAGCCAAAAAATCCAGTAAACAGTACTATATAAAATCCAGAAAATTTCTGATGGAGTGTATGCATTAATAATTTCCTGAGGCGGAGGAGAGAGCCCGGTGAATGGAAGAGCAATGAATGAGAGAAACTTATTTCTGACAGAATTTAAACTGAAATCAGTTTTTAACGGATTAAAAACATTTTTTATGTATTCATCATTTATAAGCAATTCATCTATGCTATATGCCTCCACTCCAAGAAAACCCTTTCCTCTATTCTCCTCATTTTTTATGAAATTGTATTTATCTGCGAGCAAAACTGATGTATTAAGTTTTGAATTGTTATAATAAAAGTATATGTCTATTTTTTCTCCCGCAGTTGTGGAATTCATAAAAGAGAAAAAATCTTCCCTATTCCCTATGGAATGATTGTTTATTCTATAAATTATACATTTTTCATAAAGTGTGTTTTCTGCTGGAGAATCTTTAACAATTTTTAAGACTACAATTCCATAAAGAATTCTTTTCTCAGAAAAATTATTTTTTTCAAATACAGTTATATTGTAAAATTCTCCAGCTGTGAAATTTTGAGAAATATTTAAAAAATCTTCTTTCTCATTAACTCTAATTCCTTCAACTTCAGTTATAATACTCCATTTATGAATGCCATATGCATCCTGTGTTATAATCATGCCTTCTGCTTTTGGGGTTATAAGGGGTGAAAAAACAAATGAAAGAAGCAAAATGCATATTATTGCAAGGATTATATTTGATGATGGACCAGATGCAAAAACTCTGCTTCTTTTCAGTATACTCGCCTTTTTTAGTTTTTCTTCATCTGGTTCAACAAAAGCACCCACTGGAACTATCAGAAACAAAAGCCCAAGATAATTTATCTTTATTTTCCCAAATTTTGCCATTATGCCATGAGAAAATTCATGAACAACTATTGCGATTGCAAGGGCAAGAATTCCATAACCAATTGGAATAATTGGGTTTATACCAGGTATCCCAAGTATGAGGCGGGGCGAGGGCGCATTCTGAGGAGGTATTTTTATTGCAATTAAGACATTCCATAATATGAGCCATGTGGTAAAAATCATTGCTATTATGCATATCACTATTGAAAAATTTCCATATCTTTTCCATATACCCTTTTCTGCAATTCTTTCTATAAATTTTTTTCCTTTTTCAGTTTTCCACATTAATAAAGGACCAGCCAAATCAAAGCCATATTTTTCTCCTTTTATCTTTGCAACATACAGCACAATAGCCCATATTGCAAAAATTAGTGCAATTGTCCATATCATTTCTTTCCCTCACCATATACATCTTCAATTATGTGATACAGAACACTTCCAATAAATGCAATCAGTATACCACCAATAATCTTTGCTAAAAATGGAACTGAAAGAACATACTGTGTGAATATTGAATGAAATGAACTCTGATGAATAATCTCTATTAAAATATTGAAAGAAGCAGAGAGTATAAGACCAAATGCTATTAATGTAAAGGGAAGTATTGAGTAACCCCATAAAATTTTCTTTTCCTTGAAATAGGCATCTATCAACCTACCAAGTGCAACAAGCAAAATGGATGCTATGAACCACCACAGTATCTCATTCACAAATTTTATTGAATATTCTGATGAAGTCAATTCCTTATTTGAGAGAACATTAACTGCAGATACAACAGCTATTATTATTATAAATATTGCAAGTATCGCTGAAAATAATGTCATTCTTCCCATCTTTAACCCAGTAACAACTTCTCGTCCAATTTTCATCATGGCTTTTTCCAGATGGAAAACTCTTATGAGGAGATATGCCCCTAGAACTATTAAGATAAATGAAAAGCCAAGAGATATTTTACCGAGAACTGCAGATATACCCCATATAAGCAGAATTATTGCCAGGGGTAACATAAAACGACGCTGTAGTTTTTCATCATCCATCAATCTTTTTATTAAGTAGTATGTTCCCTCAAGAGTTTGACTCTGCTTTACAACCACTCTTTTTAAAGCGTCTATTTTTATTCTTGATTCAATTATAGGAATAATATATTCATCTTCAGCTCCGTCTGTTATCAGTATAACCTTATCCGGCTTTATTTTGTCTATAATTTCATCCAACTGGTTTGATATTTTAATATCTGATTTCGTACCTACCTGAACATCCCCGCATACTGTTACAATTTCCGCATCTTCAATTTCATCATATGTTGAAATTGCAGAAAAAAGGCAGTTTGCATCAGAATCTTCTGGGTCAGCGAGGGCGAGGGCTTGCGCTGCCCTCAGATTTGCCTCTCTTCCTATAATTGGAGATTCAATTCCAGCTTTTTTCCCAAAGTCATTATCTCTATCTATACATAGAACCAAAGTTTTCATTTACAACAAAAAATATTTTTACACTATAATAAAATTGCGTTTTTGATAACATATTGGGATATTCCTCAAAATAGGTGATACACTTTTCTTCAAAATTTTATTAGGCTTTCTAACCTGTTACATCCGAGCTCCAGAGCTATGTCAGCTTTCATAGCTCTCGTTTCATCCCCTCTAACAAAATTGTAAATTATTCTCCTCAAGCTAAGAAAAGCATCTGCAGATTCAAATGATTTAAAGCCACGCATTATCT